>JBOHXF010000125.1:0-3607 GCA_050737455.1 Opitutaceae bacterium
CTTCTGGCTCCGCGACACGGCCAGCGCGAGCACGGGGAAAATCCTGGTCACGGTCACGGTCTGGGTGGCATGCGTCCTCGCGCTTGGCCTGAGGCTGCGCGGCCGCCTTCTCGCCCGCCGATTCGCCTGGGCGTGCGTGGCCCTTTTTGTCGCGGCGCTCGCGTCGCTGAGTCTGGTCGAGCAGAGCCGCGGGCCCCTTCCGCCCGAGCCCGTCAGATTCACCCGGACATGAACGGAGCCGATTTCAGCGGGGAGGATTTCTTCGTCCTCGGCGCCGGCCATCACGCCGCGCCGATCGAGGTCCGCGAGCGGCTCGCGCTGACGCCGGAGACCGCCGAGGCGCTCCAGGACGAGCTGGTCGCGGCGGGCGCGGTTCGGGAAATCGCCCTGCTGAGCACGTGCAATCGCGTGGAATTTTACGGCGTCGCCGCCGACGCATCGGGCGCCGCGCGGCTGGAGGGCGCCTTCTGCGAACGGCAGCGGTTCGATCCGGCCGAATTCGTCCGGCTGCGGACGAAGCTGCACGGCCGCGACGCCCTGCGGCATCTGTTCGAGGTCGCCGCCGGCCTCGACTCGCAGCTGCTCGGCGAGACGGAGATTCTGGGGCAGGTGAAGGACGCGTACGCCGCGGCGCAGGCCCGCCATTCGGTCGGGCCGCTGCTCCACCGCATCTTCCAGAAAACCCTCCAGGCGGCCAAGCACGTGCGCTCGCAAACGGCCATCGCCTCGGGGCAGGTGAGCGTGGCCAGCGTGGCTGTCGAATTGGGCCAAAACGTTTTCGGCTCGCTCGCGAACGTCCGCGTGCTGCTCGTCGGCGCGGGGGAGATCGGGGAGAAGACCGCCCGCGCATTCCAAAGCCGCGGGGCGGGGCCGATCGCCGTCGCCAGCCGGCGCCTGGAACGGGCGATGGAGCTCGCCACCCGGCTCGGCGCCGCGGCGCTGCCCTTCGAGCAGCGCGAGGCCCGGCTCGCGGAATTCGACGTGGTCGTCTGCGCGACCGCCGCACCGGGGTTCATTCTGGCCGAGTCAGCGATCGCGGAAGCGACGCGCCGGCGGCCGGCCCGGCCGTTTCTGCTCCTCGATCTGGCCCTGCCTCGGGACATCGAACCGTCCGCCGGATCGATGGAGAACGCTTTCCTATACAACCTCGACGATCTCGCCCGGATCGCCGAGGAAAACCGGCGGCTGCGCCAGGCGGAGGTCGTCCGCTGCCGGAAGCTCCTCGAACAGCGCGCGGCCGCGCTTTGGGCCGACCTGGAACGACGCCGCGCCGCGGCCGCCCCGCGGCCGTCTCCCGAACCCGGTTGAACCGGCTCAGCCGGCCGCGCCGATCACGTCGAGCTCGATCACCATTCGCGCCCAGCGGGCCGGGCGCTTGTCCCCGGGGCAAACGAGCCGCCAGGGGCCTTCGCCCGGAGCGAGCGGCCGGCCGGCCTGCCGGTCCACGAGCAGGATCGTGCGATTGCCGAAGGCCCCGTCGAACTCCGAGACCGCGAAGAGCGTGATCAGCAAGGCGAACCGGGAAATCCCGAGAAGGGTGATGAGGCTCGAATGCGTCTTAGCGGCGCCGATCCTGGCGCCGCGCAAACCCAGGCGTCAAGCGGGCGCCGGGTCCGAGCCGCGCACGCGCGAGCGGACGCTGCCGGGCGGCGGTTCGTTGTGCACCGCCCAAAAGACGCCGACCTGCTTGACCGCCTCGATGAACCCCTGGAAATCGACCGGCTTCACCACGTAGGCGTTGACGCCCAGATTGTAGCTGCGGACCAGGTCCTGCTCCTCGCGCGAGGAAGTCAGCATCACAATCGGCACGTGCTTCAAACTTTCGTCGCCCTTGAGGATGCGGAGCACCTCGAGCCCGTCGACCTTGGGCATCTTGAGATCCAGCAGCACGACCGCGGGATTTCCGCTGGCGCGCAGCTTGAATCGGCCGCGAACGTAGAGGTAGTCGAGGGCTTCCTCGCCGTCGGCGGCGACCACCACCTCGTTGGCGAGGTTGTGCTCGGCGAGCGCGGCGAGGGTGAGTTCGATGTCCTGAGGATTGTCTTCGACCAGGAGGATGCTGCGGATTTCGGTCATAAAGGGAAAGCGATCGATGACGGTCAAGCGGGCGGCACCGACCGCGGGAGGCAAAAATGGAACGAAGCGCCCTCGCCCACCCGCCCCTCCGCCCAGGCGTCCCCGCCGTGGCGCCGCACGATCCGCCGGACGTTGGCGAGGCCGATGCCGGTACCCTCGAATTCTGTCGCGGCGTGCAGTCGCTGGAACACGCCAAAAAGCTTGTCCACGTATTTCATGTCAAAGCCGGCGCCGTTGTCTCCGACCGTGAAGACGTGGCCCTTGGCTTCGTCCAGGCAATGGCCGATCTCGATCCGGGCCATGGGACGCTGTCGGGTGTACTTGACCGCGTTGCCCAGGAGATTGGCCCAGACCTGCCGAAGCATGGCCGGATCCGCCCGCACCGAGGGCAATTCGCCGATCGCCCAGTCGATTCGGCGATTGCGCGTGTCGGGCAGCAGATCGCGCACGACCTCGTCCACAAGCGGGCCCACGGCGACCTCGTCACGGCGCAGCTCAGCGCGCCCCATCCGCGAAAAGACCAGCAATTCGTCGATGAGCTGGCCGAGGCGCTTGGCCGAGCCGGCGATGGTCGAAAGCAGGCGCCGCCCGGTATCGTCGAGGGTCGCGTCCAGGTGCTTGCCCAGCATATGGGCGTAGCCGTCGATATGGCGGAGCGGGGCGCGCAGGTCGTGTGAGACGGAATACGAAAAGGCCTCCAGCTCCTCGTTGGCTGCCTGGAGCTGCGCGGTGCGCTCGAGGACCCGCCGCTCCAGCTCCCGGTTGAGCTTCTGGATCTCGTCGAGCATGTGGTTGAAGGCGTCGGCGAGCCGCCCCAGCTCGTCCGCGCCCCGGCGGCTGGCACGGCGGGAATAGTCCCCGGAGGCCGCGGCCCCCGCCGAAACCATCAGCTCCTTCAACGGGTCGGAGATCTGCCCCTGCAGAAGCGCGGACAGGGCGAAGGCCAGCAGAAACGAGATCGCCACCAGCGCGACCACCACGCCGACATAAACCCGGATCCGGTCGCTCAAGGCGCTGAGATTCGATTCGAGGTAGAGTGTGCCCAGACGGCGCCCACCCAGGGCGACCGGGTCGAAGCCGGCGAGGTTAGTCCGCGTGAAACGGTAGCGGTCCCCGGTCGGTCGCGCGGGGAACGCGTCCACGCTCCGGTCGGCGGGATACCGGGCGAAGAGCCGGCCCGACGCGTCATAGAGGGCGGCCGCGGTGATATGCGGCTCGGCCTTGAGCGCCGCGAGCACCGTCTGGGCATCCCCCGGATCCTGGAAAGCGAGCGCGGCGGTGCTGTTGTCGCCGATCACCTTCCCGAGGGTCGTGAGCGTCCGGAGGGTGGCGCTCCGCATGGTCAGACAATCATACGCGAACAGCGAGGCGCAGGTCAGCAGCGAAACGGCCCCGCTGACGAGCAGGATGATCGTGATCAGCTTTCGCCGGACGGGCGCGTCGCGCAAGTTCATGGGCGGGCCTCCTCGTTCGGGACGATTTCCGCGAGGCGCAGCAGGTTCGAGTTGATCGTGAGGCGGGCGGCCCGGGC
>JBOHXF010000126.1:0-10220 GCA_050737455.1 Opitutaceae bacterium
CCTCCAGCTCGCCGGAGCCGTCGTAGACGCGGAGGCTCGCCTGCGCCGCGCGGCGCACGCTGCGCGGCGTGATCCCATGCTCGAGATTGTAGGCCATCTGCTTGCCGCGCCGGTAGGTCGTCGTCTCCATCGTGCGGCGGATCGAATCGGTGATCCGGTCCGCATAGAAGATGACCCGGCCCCGCTCGTGGCGGGCCGCGCGCCCGGCGGTCTGGGTGAGGCTCGTCTCGCTTCGAAGGAAGCCTTCCTTGTCCGCGTCGAGGATGGCGACGAGAGCGACCTCCGGCAGGTCGAGCCCCTCGCGCAGAAGGTTGATGCCGACCAGCACGTCGAAATTCCCAAGGCGAAGATTTCGCAGGATCTCGACCCGCTCGATCGCGTCGATGTCAGAATGCAGGTACTCGACCCGGATCTTCGACTCGCGCAGGTACGCGGTGATGTCCTCGGCGAGCCGCTTGGTCAGGGTCGTCACGAGCACCCGCTCGCCCGCGGCCGCGGCGGCCTGGATCTCCGCGATCAGGTTCTCGACCTGCCCCGTGGTGGGCCGGACGCCGATCTCCGGGTCGAGCAGCCCAGTCGGCCGGATGAGCTGCTCGGCCACGACGCCGGAACGTTCCAATTCGAACCGGGCCGGCGTGGCGGACACGAACAGGGTCTGGCCGGTGACCTTCAGGAACTCCTCGAAGCTCTGGGGCCGGTTGTCGAGCGCGGACGGCAGCCGGAAGCCGAAATCGACCAGCGTCTTCTTGCGCGAGATGTCGCCGTTGTACATGGCCCCGATCTGAGGGACGGTGGCGTGGCTCTCGTCGACGATGAGCAGGAAGTCCTTGGGGAAAAAATCGATGAGGCAGAACGGCCGTTCGCCCGGCCGCCGGCCGGTGAGATGCCGGGAGTAGTTCTCGATGCCGCTGCAAAAACCCATCTCCTGGAGCATCTCCAGATCGTAGTTGGTGCGCATGAGGATGCGCTGGGCCTCGAGGAGCCGACCCTCGCGCTCGAACCAGGCGACCCGCTCCGCCAGCTCGGCCTTGATGCCGGCGATCGCCGGCTCGAGCTTGCCCCGCGTCGTCACGTATTGGTTGGCGGGATAGAGATCGAACTGGTCGAGCTCGCGCCGGACCTTCCCGGTGAGCGGATCGAATTCCGCGATCCGCTCGAGTTCGTCGCCGAAGAACTCCACCCGCAGGCCCTGCTCCAGGTACGCCGGCATGACGTCCACCACGTCGCCCCGCACACGGAAGCGCCCGCGCTTGAGCTCGTAGTCGTTGCGTTCGTAGAGGTTGTCCACGAGCCTTTCGAGGAAAGCCCCGCGCGCGAGCGTCCCGCCGCGCCGCAGCGCGATCCGCATCTCGGCGAAGTCCTCGGGCGAGCCCAGACCGTAGATGCACGAGACGCTGGCGACCACCACCACGTCTCGCCGGCTGACGAGCGAATGGGTCGCCGAGATCCGCAGCCGCTCGATCTCGTCGTTGATCGAGGAGTCCTTCTCGATGTAGGTGTCGCTGGACGGGACGTAGGCCTCCGGCTGGTAGAAATCGTAGTAGCTGACGAAATACTCGACGGCGTTTTCCGGAAAGAAGTTCTTGAATTCTGAATAGAGCTGCGCCGCCAGGGTCTTGTTGTGCGAGATGATGAGGGTCGGCCGCCCGCACCGCGCGATGACGTTCGCCATGGTGAAGGTCTTGCCCGAGCCGGTGACCCCGAGAAGCGTCTGGAACCGATGGTCCGCCCCCAGCGAGGCGACCAGCTTCTCGATCGCCTGCGGCTGATCGCCGGTCGGCTGGTAGTCGGAATTGAGTTTGAAAAGCATCGGGCGAGGCTGCATTCCACCTAACCGACCGAGGCGTCCTCTGCAACTCCCCGCCGGCCTCGACACGCCTCGCGGCGGCGGCTAGACTTCGGCCATGTCGAAGGCGATCGTGTCCCAGCTCTACCGCTCCGACGTCTTCCTCATGGCCTGCCGCCAGTTCGACCAGGCGGCCGACGCCATCAACCTGCCCGAGTCGATCCGGGACCGAACCAAATACCCGCGGCGCTGCCTGGCGGTGGCCCTGCCGGTCCGGCGCGACGACGGGAGCGTCACAGTGTTCGAAGGCTACCGGGTGCAACACAGCCTGTCCACGGGACCGTCCAAGGGCGGGGTCCGCTTTCACGAGCACGTCACGATCGGCGAGGTGGCCGCCCTGGCCATGTGGATGAGCTGGAAGTGCTCCCTCGCGGGCCTGCCGTACGGCGGGGCGAAGGGCGGAGTCATCGTCAACCCCCGCGAGCTTTCTCCAACCGAGATGGAACACCTCTCCCGGCGGTACATGCAGGAGCTCGTCGGATTCGTCGGGCCGCGGGTGGATGTTCCCGCTCCGGACGTCGGCACGAACGAGCAGGTGATGGCCTGGATGATGGACACCTACTCCAGCCATGTCGGCCACCTGGAGCCGGCGGTCGTCACGGGCAAGCCCATAGCCCTCGGCGGGTCCCAGGGCCGGCGGGAAGCGACGGGCGCCGGCGTCGCGTACCTCGTCAAGCGGTACCTTGAGGACCTGAAGATTCCGATCGAAAAGGCCACCGTCGCGATCCAGGGCTTCGGCAACGTGGGCGGGGAGGCCGCCGCCGCCCTCGCCGGATATGGGGCGCGGATCGTCGCGATTTCCGACTACACCGGCGGGATCCACAACCCCAGGGGGATCGACATTGGCAAGGCGCAGCGGTACCTCCGCTACGCGGGGGTCCTGAAGGATTTCGATGGGGGCGAGCCGATCGGCAACGACGCGCTGCTCGAATTGGACTGCACGGTACTCGTCCCGGCGGCCCTAGAGCGGGTCATCACGGAAAAGAACGCGCCCAAACTCAAGTGCCGGCTCCTGGCCGAGGCCTCCAACGGCCCGACGACCAACAAGGCCGACCGCATCCTTGAGCGGCGCGACGATCTCGAGGTGATTCCGGACATCCTCTGCAACTGCGGGGGCGTCGTCGTTTCGTACTTCGAATGGCTCCAAAATCTCCAGAACAGCTACTGGGCACGCGACGAAGTCCTGGGCAAACTGTTCGCGACCATGGACAAGGCGAGGGATGCCGTCGAATACCAGATGCGAAAAATGAAATTCAGCCGCCGGCTCGCCGCCCTGACGCTGGGCATCGCGCGCGTCGCGGAGGCGAAGCGGAGCCGCGGGCTCTTCCCCTAACGTTCCGATGGAGCTTGGAGCGCGGCCATCAATCCGGGCAGATCGGCCAGCGAGCGGATGAAGGCGCCGGCCTCACGTTCGACGCTCGGGCGCGCGACATAACCGCCAAAACCCACAAAGAGATCGACCTCCGGCTTGGCGTCCAAGTCGCTCGCGCCGTCGCCGACCATCACCGCTCTCCCGGGCACGAGCTCGCGGCGCAACCGGCGGACAATCTCCGCCTTGCCGCCCGAGCGGGTCGTCGGATATCCGGTGTCGAACCCCCGGTACGAGCCGTCCGGCTCGAACGTGAGCCCGACCGCCTCAACCCGCTGAATGTCAAGCGCGTCGGCGAGGGGCCTGATCGCCTCCGTGAAACCGCCGCTGACAATGACCGGGGTCCAGCCGGCCCGGCGCAGGGCGGTCACGGTGGCCCGGGCGGCCGGCTCGATGTTCTCGATGTAGCGGCGGCCGACGGCCGCCACTTCCTCGCGCCGGGGACGGATGATCTCCAGCCGGCGGCCGAAGACGGCCTCTACGGGGATCCGCCCGTTCATGGCCTCGTCGGTCATCGCTTCCACCTGAGCGAGGGTGTCGGGGCCGCGAAAGCGGCCCAGTTCGTCGATCCCCTCGATCGCGGTCAGCGTGCTGTCGCAGTCGAAGCAGACGAGGTTCAAATCAACGCTTGCCGCGCTTGAATTTCGAAGTGAACTTCTCGACGCGGCCGGCCGTGTCGACCAGGCGCTTTTCGCCGGTGTAGGCCGGATGCGAATCCATCGTGATGTCGCGCACCACGATGAAATATTCCGCGCCATCGATCGTCTCGGTCCGGCTCGATTTCATGGTCGAGCGGGTCAGGAAACGGCGGCCGGTGCCGACGTCCAGAAAGCAGACACGGTTGAGCTTGGGATGTCCTTCGGCCTTCATAGTGTGCTCCTCAAGTATCAGCCCTGCCGCGCCTTGTAGCGCGGGTCGGTCTTATTGATGACGTAGATTTTGCCGCGGCGACGCACGACCTGGCAGTCCGGGTGACGCTTCTTGGCGGACTTGATGGAGGAAACGACCTTCATAAAGGTCGAAACACAGAGCATGCGCGCCGGAGTGTCAAACCTCGATTGTGCGGACAACTCCGGATCGGATGAAAGGCCAAGACGCAATCGTCCGCAGTTACAGTCCTGGGCCATGCCGGACTCACACCGTACGACCGGCTCAATACCTGCATCTCCGAACCGCAGGCCCGCGAGATGGACCGAGCGCCGGCGCTCAGTTCTGATTGGGCTCCTCGGGCTCGTCCGCGAGGAGCTTCCATTCGGCGCCCTGGCGGCCGACCGAGGCGCGCCAAAGCTCCGGCCCGCCCGCCTGGGAAAAAAGATCGGGCGGCGCTTCGGCCACGAGCCACGTGTGCAGTTTCAGCTCGTTCGCGAGCTGCCCCGCCCCCCAGCCCGCGTAGCCGTAGAACGCGCGGACCTGGGCCCCGTTGTCCGCGGCCAGCGCCGCCGCGCGTTCGGCTTCGATTCCGAACTGAACCTGGAAGCCGTGCGCCTGCGCCCGCCAGGCTGCGAGAAGCAGCCGCTCGCTCTCGACCGGCCCTCCGTGGAAGAGCGGCACCGAGGCGAGCGGCCCCAGCGCGAATTCCCCGCCCAGGCCGCCGAGCGTCCCGCTCAGCGGCCGGTTGACGACGACGCCCATCGAGCCCTTCGGATCGTCCGCCGTCATCAAAATCACCGCCCGGCGGAAATTTCCGTCGCGCAGCGAGGGATGGGCCAGGAGCAGGGACCCGGCGAGGGAGGGCTGGCCGCTGGAACTGCGTTCCCGCATGATTCAGGAAGCTTAGATACCCGCGGCCGCCGAGAGTTTCAGGATTTTCACGCCGGCGTCCGCCAAGAGCGGCAAAACCAGCGGATCGTTGCGGTAATCGGACAGGTAGCGCAGTTCGACGATGCCGGCCGCCGCGAGGATCTTGGCACAATTGAGGCAGGGATAATGCGTCAGGTAAGCGACGCAGCCCTCGACGGTGCTTCCTCGGCGGGCGGCATCGGCGATCGCGTTCTGCTCCGCGTGCACCGTCGCCTGCTCGTGGCCGTCGCGCACCCGCGAAAGATGCGGGGTCCCCGGCAGGAATCCGTTATAGCCGGCGGCCACCAGCCGGTTTTTCCGGTTTCCACCGGTCACGATGGCGCATCCCACATGGAGGCGTTCGCAATTGGAGCGGCTCGCGATGAGCAGCGCCATCGCCATGAAGTACTCGTCCCAGGAGGGCCTATGGGAGAAATTCCGGGTCGCGGCGGCGATCAGTTCCACCGGAGGCTTGCGTCGCTTCATCTTCCGAAGGGAGTTTGCATCGTCGGTCCGCCGCCGCAATCCTCCTCTTATGCGCCGCATCGTTCGGCCCGAGCTGCTTGACTCGCTTTCGCCCGACGACCCGGCCGCCCAGGCCAATCGGCGGGATTTGCGGCTGGTCAACCGCGCCATGGGAAATTTCGAGTGGCTGGCGGGAGCCGCCGCCGCCCGGCTCCGCCCGGGCGAACGGGCCCTGGAGATCGGCGCCGGCACGGGCGAACTGGGCCTGGAGCTCGCCCGCCGCGGGGTTCCGACCGACGGCCTCGATCTCTGGCCCCGCCCGCCCGCCTGGCCAGATTCGAACTGCTGGCACCGCATTGACGCCCGAGCATTCGACGGCTACGGCGAGTACGCCGTCGTGATCGGCAGCCTGATCTTCCATCAGTTCCAAGCGGACGAACTGGCCGAACTGGGCCGCAGGCTAGGCCGGACTCGACTCATCCTGGCGTCCGAGCCTTGGCGCCGACGCCTTTCGCAATGGCTGTGCGCAGCGGCGGCGCCGTTCGTCCGCGCGAATCACGTCTCGCGGCACGACGCGCGGGTCAGCATCGCCGGCGGCTTTCGCGGGGACGAGCTTCCTCGGATGCTAGGCCTCGCCCGTCCCGGATGGACTTGGGACTGCGGGACGACCGGCTTGGGAGCCTACCGGATGATGGCAACCCAAGGGCCATGATAGGGGTCCGTGGCAGGGCGGCTCCGTGGCCTGCGGACGCCGCGTCTTGACCCACGACCCGCGATCCATCCGCCGATGAAATTGAAACCCATTGAGATCGTCGGCGGCGGTCTCGCCGGCCTCGCCCTGGGGCTCGCACTCCGCCGCGAGGAAATCCCGGTCACGCTTTTCGAGGCGGGCGGGTACCCCCGCCACCGGGTTTGCGGAGAATTCATCGGGGGGCTCGACGAGGCCACGATTGCGGGGCTGAGACTGGAGCCCTTTCTTCGCAAAGCGCTGCGGCACCGCCGGGTGGCGTGGTTTCACGGCGCTCGCCTCGTGCGCAGGCAAACGCTGCCGGAGCCGGCGTTCGGCCTCAGCCGCTTCCGGCTGGACGCAAGCCTCGCGGAAGCTTTTCGCCAGGCCGGCGGCGTTCTGTGCGAGGGCCGGCGGATCGCCTGGCCCGAGCGCGCCAAGGAGGGGCGGATTCTCTCGACCGGCCGCCAAGCCGGCCGTTCCCCCTGGATCGGCCTCAAGGTCCATGCAGCGCGCCTCGAGCTCGCGGCCGATCTGGAGGTGCACTTGGGCGAAGGCGGGTACGTCGGGCTCGCTCCCGTCGAGGACGGCGCGGTCAACCTCTGCGGGTACTTCCGGCAGGCCCGGGCCGGCATGGATTCGGAGCGGCGAGCGCTCCCTTCCGGCCAGGTCCGCGGCCGCGGCGTTTCGCTCCTGCTCGGTCGCCTGGAGGACTGCGGCTTGGGCGACGTCTCCGAACGCCTTCGAGCAGCCGGGCTGGATGACGCGTCGTTCTGCGCCGTCGCCGGCTTGCGCGTCGCGGGCCGCGTCCATGCGGACGGGGCCCTGCGCATCGGCGACGCCTGCGGGATGATCGCGCCGTTCACCGGAAATGGAATGGCCATGGCCTTTCAAAGCGCCGAAATGTCGGCCTCGTTCGTCGCCGCTTACGCCAGGGGCGCGATGAGCTGGGCCCGCGCCCGCGCGAACGCGGAGGCCGCGGAGCGGCGGCGATTCCGCGTGCGACTCGCCTCGGCGGACGCGCTTCATCCGTTCCTCCTGCTGTCCGGCCGTCAGCGGTGGTTCGCGGCCGCGAGCCGGGCGCGGCTGCTCCCGCTCCGCCCGCTGTACGCCCTGCTCCATTGACGAGTGTCCGCCCCGATGTACCTCCACGCCCTCGCCACCGCCCTTCCCGATGAGGCGCTCTCCCAGTCCCAATGCTGGGAACTCTTCGAGCGCTCCCCCGCGCGGCTCCGCTTGAACAGGCGATCGCGGCTCATCCTCCACAACCTGTTTCATGGTAAGCACGGGATCGACCGGCGTCACTTCGCCGTGCCGGACATGGGCCGCATTTTCGACCTGACTCCCGACGAATTGAACGCTGCGTTCCGCGAGGCGGCGCCGCGGCTGGCCGCCCAGGCGCTCCGTCGGGCCCTGGACCGGACCGGGGGCCTGCGCGCCGCGAAACTCGATGCATTGATCGTCTGCACGTGCACCGGCTATCTCTGCCCCGGGCTGACGAGCTACGTGGCCGAGCTGACGGGCATGCGCGAAGATGCGTTTCTCCAGGATCTGGTCGGCCTCGGCTGCGGCGCCGCCCTCCCCTCGCTGCGCGCCGCCGGCTATTTCCTCGCCGCGCATCCCGACGCCACGGTCGCCTGCATCGCCGTGGAAATCTGCTCCGCGGCCTTTTTCCTGGACGACGACCCGGGCGTGCTCGTCAGCGCCTCCCTTTTCGCCGACGGGGCCGCGGCCACGATCTGGCGCGCGGCGCCCGGTCCGACGCCCCTGCGCGCCCGGGATTTCGATACGATCCATCGTCCTGACGACCGGGACAAGCTCCGCTTCGAGATGAGGGGCGGCAAGCTCCGCAATCTTCTGGATCGCGCCGTGCCGGAACTGGCGGCGGAAGCCGTATCCTGCCTATGGCGGCGGCGCGGCCCCCGCCCTGTCAGCCGCGTCTGCAGCCATTCCGGCGGCGCGGATGTCCTCACCGCGCTCTCGGCCGCGCTGCCGGACCATTCCCTCGCCGCCAGCGAAAAGGTCCTGCGGACATGCGGCAACATGAGCAGCCCGACTGTCCTCTTCGCCCTCGAGGAAACCCTTCGCACCGGCGCTTTGCCCGACGCGTCGGCCGACTTCTGGCTGGTGAGCTTCGGGGCCGGCTTCAGCGCCCACAGTTGTCGCCTCGCCGCGGGCTGAATTGGCACGCTCCACGGACCAACCTCAAGGGCCTTCCATTCCGGTGATCGCCCGCAGGCTCACATATGCCATCCCGGCACCCAACCTGCGGGAACCGCGGGTCGTTGGCAATTTCAGCCGGAGCCCAAGGTCGCCCACTCGGCCGAGTCCAAGGCCAGCGATGGGGAGGCCAGGTTTTCCTCAAGGTGCGCGACCGAAGAGGTGCCCGGGATCGGCAGCATGACGGGGGAGCGATGGAGCAGCCAGGCCAGCGCCAGTTGGGCGACGCTCGCGTGGTGCTTGCGGGCCAGTCGGTCCAAGGGACCGCCCTTCCGCGCCAGTTCGCCCGCGGCGACCGGGAACCAGGGGATGAACGCGAGGTTCTCCTTCTCGCAATAGTCGAGCACGGGCTCGTGCTTGCGATCGCCGAGATTGTAGAGGTTCTGGACGCTCGCAACCTTCACGGTGCGGCCGGCCCGCTCGATCTCATCCACCGAGACTTCGGACAGGCCGATGTGGCGGATCTTGCCGGCCTTCTGCAGATCCTTGAGCGCGCCGAGCGATTCCTCCGCGGGGACCTTCGGGTCGATGCGATGAAGCTGGTAGAGATCGATGCGCTCGAGCTTCAGCCGGCGGAGGCTCAGTTCGACGCACTGGCGCAGATATTCCGGACGGCCCACCGGGAGCCATTGATCCGGCCCCTGGCGGGTCAGGCCGCCCTTGGTCGCGATCACGAGCCCATTCGGGTACGGATGCAGCGACTCGGCGATGAGCCGCTCGCTCACCTCGGGTCCGTACGAATCGGCCGTGTCGATGAAATTGACGCCAAGCTCCACCGCTCGCCGCAGCACCCGCTTGGCTTCGGCCGGATCCTTGGGCTCGCCCCATATCCCCGGCCCGGTGATGCGCATCGCCCCGAAACCGAGACGGTTCACGGCGAGATCGCCGCCGATGGTGAAGGTCCCGCCCGCCGCCGCCCCCGGCGGCTTTTCCGTGGATGTCGTCGAACTCATGGCTTTCACGAAACCCCGTTCCCGCGCGAACGCAACGGACCCGGGCGAATGCCGGCCCGTGCGCCGAACGCCGCAACCGACGCGTTCAATTTTCCCCGGAAGCCGAAGGGAGGATGGCTTTCCGCTCACGCGCCGGTTCCGGCTCGCTGCCGCCAAAAAGATCGACCGGGGGCCGCGCCGGCGTTGTGATCGCCCGCGCCGATGAGCGCCCCCACCCTCGCCGACCTCGCCGCCTATTGCGACCAGCGCACGCGCCGCTCCGAATTCCAGGACGCGCCAGGGGCGTGCAACGGCCTCCAGTTCGCAAACGACGGCCGCGCCGGCAAGATCGGCGCGGCTGTCGATGCCGGCCTCGAGCCCTTCCGCCGCGCCGTCGCCCAGGGCGTGGACTTCCTCATCGTCCATCATGGGATGTACTGGGACATGCCCCGACCGCTGACCGGCCCGGCCTATGAGCGGATCGCCACCCTGGTGCGCGGCAACTGCGCCCTCTATTCGTGCCATCTGCCGCTGGACGCCCACCCCGAAATCGGCAACAACGCGCTGCTCGCCAGGCAGCTCGACCTCGCCCCGAGCCGCGGCTTCCTTCCGAACGAAGGCGGTCCGGTGGGCCGGGTCGCGGCGAACGACCGCCCGCGGAGCGCGCTGCGGACGCGGCTCCAGTCCCTCTATCCCCGGCTGGTCGCGCTCGAATTCGGCTCGGAACGGCCGGCGGAGATCGCCTTCTGCAGCGGCAGCGGCGGGGGCGCCCTTGGCCATCTCGGCGCGGTGGACACCTTGGTCACGGGCGAACTGCGCGAGGAGCACTTCAACCGGGCGCAGGAGGAGCGCCTCAATCTTTACGCGTGCGGACACTACGCC
>JBOHXF010000127.1:0-2117 GCA_050737455.1 Opitutaceae bacterium
ACGTTGAAGACGTCCGGGTGGGCCTTCTCCACCTCGTCGAAGAGGACGACCGCATAGGGCTTGCGCCGCACCGCCTCGCTGAGCTGTCCGCCCTCCTCGTAGCCCACGTAGCCTGGCGGAGCGCCGATCAGCCGCGAGACGCTGTGCTTTTCCATATACTCGGACATGTCGATCCGCACCATGGCCGCCTCCGTGTCGAACAGGGTTTCGGCGAGGGTCTTGGCGAGCTCGGTCTTGCCCACCCCGGTCGGCCCGAGAAACAGGAAGCTCCCGACGGGCCGGCGCGGATCCTTGATGCCGCTGCGGCCGCGGAGGATCGCGTCCGTCACGAGCTGGACCGCCTCGTCCTGTCCGACAACGCGCCGGTGCAGCACATCCGCAAGCCGCAGGAGCTTCTCCTTCTCCCCCTCCATGAGACGCGTCACCGGAACGCCGGTCCATTTCGCGACGACCTCGGCGATCTCCTCCTGGGAAACCTCCTCCTTGAAGAGCTTCGCTCCGACGCCCGCCTTCTCCAGACGCTTCAGCTCGCTCTCGAGTTGCGGCAGCCGGCCGTGCCGGATCTCGGCGACCTTGTTCAAATCGTACGCGCGTTCGGCTTTCTCCATCTCGAGCCGGGCGGCGTCGAGGTCCTCGCGCAGCTTGCGCACCTTGCCAAGCGCCGCTTTCTCCTTTTCCCATTGCAGCCGGAGGCCCTTTCCCTTTTCGCGGACCTCCGCGAGCTCGTGGCGCAGCGCCGAGAGCCGCACCTTGCTCGCCTCGTCCTTCTCCTTCGCCAGCGCGGTCTCCTCGATTTCGAGCTGCAGGGCGCGCCGGGTGAGCTCGTCCAGCTCCTGCGGCAGGGAGTCCATCTCGGTGCGGATCATGGCGCAGGCCTCGTCCACGAGGTCAATGGCCTTGTCCGGCAGAAAGCGGTCGGTGATGTAGCGGTGGGACAGCACCACCGCGCTCACGAGGGCGTTGTCCTGGATATGGACGCCGTGGTGCAATTCGAAGCGTTCGCGCAGGCCGCGCAGGATCGAGATCGCATCCTCGACGGACGGCGGGTCGACCATGACGGGCTGGAAGCGCCGCTCCAGGGCCGCGTCCTTCTCAAGGTGCTTGCGGTACTCGTCGAGGGTGGTCGCCCCGATGCAGTGGAGTTCGCCCCGGGCGAGCATCGGCTTGAGCAGATTGCCCGCGTCCATGGCCCCTTCGGTCTTGCCGGCGCCGACGATCAGATGGAGTTCGTCGATGAAGAGGATGATCCGGCCTTCCGCCTGCCGGATCTCCTGAAGCACGGCCTTGAGCCGCTCCTCAAACTCCCCGCGGTATTTGGCGCCGGCGACGAGGGCCCCCATGTCGAGGGCGAAGACGGTGCGGTCCTTCAGCCCCTCGGGCACGTCGCCGCGGAGGATACGCTGCGCGAGGCCCTCGACGATGGCGGTCTTGCCCACGCCGGGTTCCCCGATCAGAACGGGATTGTTCTTGGTCTTGCGGGAGAGGATCCGGATCGTCCGGCGGATTTCGTCGTCGCGGCCGATCACCGGATCGAGCTTGCCCTTGCGGGCCTGCGCCACGAGGTCGATCCCGTACTTTTCCAGAGCCTGGTAGGTGGCCTCTGGATTGTCGCCGGTCACCCGCTGGCTGCCGCGGATTTCCTTCAGTGCGCCGAGCACTTTCCCCCGATCGAGTCCGAAACTGCGGAACAGCTTGTTCAAGCCTTCCGGCTTGGCCACTTCGACGAGCCCCAGCAGCAGATGCTCCACGCTGACGTATTCGTCCTTGAGCTTTTCCGCCTCTTTTTCGGCGCGGGTGAGCACGTCGTTGACGGCCTGGGTCACGTAAATCTTGGAGGTGTCCACGCTGCCGGTCACCTTCGGCAGCCGCTCCAGTTCGCGGTCCACCGCGAGCTCGAGCGCGCCGGCGGTGACGCCCAGCTTCTCCACGAGACCGGGAACGAGCCCGCCTTCCTGGCCCAGCAGCGCGGCGAGCAGATGCCACGTCTCCACTTCGCTGTGATTATGGCGGCGGGCGAGGTTCTGGGCGTCGGTCACGGCCTGGCGCGACATCTGGGTCAGTTTGGCAAAATCCATGCGAGGACACTCTCGCACGCGCCGGGCCAATTCGCCAGGGCC
>JBOHXF010000128.1:0-2503 GCA_050737455.1 Opitutaceae bacterium
ACGTATTTCGGCTCCGGCATCTGGTTGTAGAGCCGCACTACCTGCGGGGCCATCTTCTTGGTCACCGTGCCGGAGACAATAATCAGGTCAGCCTGGCGCGGCGAGGCGCGAAAGACCTCCGCGCCGAAACGGGCGAGGTCGTAGCGGGCCATGGTGGTCGCGATCATCTCGATGGCGCAGCAGGCCAGTCCGAAGGTAAGCGGCCACACGGAGTTCTTCCGGCCCCAGTTGTACAACTCCTCGAAGGTCGTGGTGATGACGCCGTGCTTGCTCAACTCGGTCTTTAGATTTTGAAGTTCGTCGTCCATAACACCACCCGATCGCCCGGTTTCAGCTCCATGTCAGCACGCCCTTCTTGCATGCCCAGACCAGCCCTTCCACAAGGAGCAGGAGGAAGACCAGCATGGCGATGCACGCACCCACCGACAGGCCTGTAAACGCGACGGCGAAGGGCAGGAGGAAGACCGCTTCCACATCGAAAATGAGGAAAATGATTGCATATATATAGTAAGACGCTTGGAACTGCATCCAGGCATCGCCTTTGGACTCCAGACCGCACTCGTAGATGGCGTTTTTCTGCGCACCGGGCTTGGCGGGAGAGAACTTCCACGCCCAGACCTTTGCGAGAGCTAGCGGAGCCAGGCCGAACAGCAGCCCACAGACCAGCAGCGTTACGACCGGGGGCCAGGGGTTGGGTGCAATTATCGTCAGGTAAATCCCAGGGTTCATGCCAACAGAGTATCCTCGCACATCCGCCTCTGAACAGAAAGTAGCGCGTGTCACACACAGGGGCGCGAACCCCAGTCCATAACGTCGCGGAAAAATTTTGGGGGGGAATGTCTTTTGGATTTGCCAGAATCTACGGTTTACGAAAATGGCCCAATAGATTCTGTAATCTACCGATTTCCTGATCTCATTTTCTTCAAGGAACTATATACTTGATCCCCTTCGAGGAAAATCAAAATGTCGAGGCTGAATGGATGGAAAAGAATCGGTATTGTCGCATCAGTTATCTGGATCCTCAGTGCGGGGATAAGCACCTATGATTCAGAAATTAGCAGTTCTTCGGAACTTATAGTCTCCATCCACGTCGCATGTGACAGCCAACTGTCGGGTAAAACTGGAGACGCTTGGACGATAGGATTCAATGGATGTAATAAACAAGCTGATGACTCTCTTGCGCTAGCGATTTCTAATGCTCGGCTCGACGCAGCATTGCTCGCATTCGTTCCAGTGCCCCTGGGATGGGGTTTTACCTATTTAATTCTCTTCCTTTTGCGTTGGGTTAAGCGCGGTTTTATGCCGCCCATCGAGGAGAATGCTTACAAAGAGGAGTAAAGTGCATAGCTCCTTTTCCTGCGAAGCGATCCGAACTCCTGACCCAGTGCGGAGCCGTCCACCCCTACTACCATGGATACGGTAACGGATGGGCACGCGCAAAATAGTCCACGTCGATATGGACGCTTTCTATGCGTCCGTGGAGCAGCGCGACGATCCGCGGTTGCGCGGCAGGCCGGTGGTGGTGGCGTGGAAGGGCAACCGGTCGGTGGTGTGCGCGGCCTCGTATGAAGCGCGGAAATTCGGGGTGCGCTCGGCGATGCCGGCTTTGACAGCCGAGCGGCTCTGCCCGCAGGCGGTTTTTGTTCCGCCGGATTTTACGCGCTGCCGGGCCATTTCGCGGGCGGTGCGGGAAATCCTGAAGCGGCACACGGAGTTGATTGAGCCGCTGTCGCTGGATGAGGCCTATCTGGACGTGACGGAGAACAAGACCGGGCTGCCGACCGCGACGCGGGTGGCGAAGACGATCCGCGCGCAGATTCGGGAAGAGTTGCATCTGGCGGCCTCCGCCGGAGTCGCGCCGAACAAATTTCTGGCCAAGATTGCATCTGACTGGAAGAAACCGGATGGGCTGTTTGTGATTCAGCCGGAGGAGGTGGAGGCATTTCTGCTGCCGCTGCCGGTGGGGCGCATCCCGGGAGTGGGCAAGGTGACGGAACGGCGGCTGGCGGAGGTGGGGATCAAGACGGCGGGTGACTTGAGGGCCGTTGAGGCATCAATTCTGGAAGCGCGTTTTGGCCGCTACGGTCTGCGACTGCACGAGTTGGCGCGCGGCATTGACGAGAGCCCGGTGGTAAGCGACCGGCCCACCAAATCCATTTCCGCCGAGGACACACTGGAAGAGGACTTGCCGCTGGAGGAGATTGAGCCGATGATCCGCGCGCTGGCCGAGAAGGTGTGGACGGCGTCGCGGCGGGAGTCACGTATTCCGCGGACTGTGGTGCTGAAGCTAAAGACGAAGGAATTCAGTATCTTGACCCGCAGCCAGACGCCGGTGTCGCCGCCATCCTCGTGCGACGCGCTGATCGGGATTGCGCTCGCTCTGCGCAGCCGGGTGGAGCGAAAGCCGCAGCAGCGGTTCCGGCTAGTAGGAGTGGGGCTGAGCAATTTTCGCGATCCGAGCGAGTTGCCGGAGGCGCTACAGCCGGAATTGTTCGAGGAGACA
>JBOHXF010000129.1:0-1857 GCA_050737455.1 Opitutaceae bacterium
GGAGGGCGCCGCCGCCACGCCCGGGTGCGGGCGGGCGCGCAGCGCCGGACGACGCGGCACGACCCTTCCTCCGAGGTCGCTCGTGCCGATCACGCAGATCTCGACCCGGTTCTGCAGGGACTCGTCGATCACCGCGCCCATGACGATATGCGAGTCCCGTCCGAACTGCTCGGCCACGGCGCCCATGATGTCGTTCACTTTCGGAAGCGTGAGATCGGTCCCTCCGATGAGATTGACGAGGAGGCGGTCCGCCTTCCGTGAAAACTCCGGGGTGTGCAGGAGGGGGCATAGCTTCAGGTTGGCGATCGCCTCGGCGACCGCGTTCTCCCCGGTGCCCTCGCTGAGCCCGAAAAGGGTCTTGCCGCCCCGGTGATGGAAGGCCTGGCGCAGCGTCGCAAAGTCGAGGTTGATGAGTCCGGTCTTGAACAGCATCGACCAGATCGACTTCACCCCGCGCCCCACCCACTCGTCGGCCCGGGCGAACGAGTCGAGCACGGTCTCGTTCTCGGCGGCCTCCTGGAGGAGCACGTCGTTCGGGAGCGGGATCACCGCGTCGCATTGGCTGCGAAGGGCGCGCAGCGCCTCCTCGGCCTGCTTGAGGCGGCGTCCGCCTTCGAAGCTGAAGGGCATCGAAACGAACGCGATCACGAGGGCGCCCTGCTCGCTCGCGATCTCGGCCACGATCGGAGCCGCGCCGCCACCCGTGCCCCCGCCCATGCCGGCCAGCAGGAAGATGAGATCGCAGTCCTTCACCACCGCCACGATTTTTTCCCGATCGGCCTCGGCCGCTTCCCGGCCGAGCTCCGGGTCGCCGCCCGCGCCGAGGCCGCGGGTGACGCCCATCCCGATCAGGATCTTGTCCTGGACGGGCGAACTGGACAGGGCCTGATAGTCGGTGTTGATCACCGCGAGCTGGAGCCGGTCCAGGTTCTCCATCTTCAGCCGATCGACGGCATTGGACCCGGCTCCGCCCACGCCGACCAGCTTGATCGCGACATTCCGGTCGGTGAGGAGCTGATGCTCCAGGGGCAGTTCGTTGAGATTCATGGGAAAGGGGGCGAAAGGCGGTTCAGGAGGTCGTCGCGAACAGCCGGCTCATTGTGCGGAAGAATCCGCCCCGCCGGCGATCCGCCGCGGCGCGCTCAGCCTGCGACTGCACGCCGTAGTAGAGCAGCCCGAGCGCGGTGTGATATCCCGGATCGCGCAGATTCTCCGCGACCCAGTTCGGCGCCTCACCGAGGTGCGCCTGCACCCCGAAGACTTTCGCCGCGCACTCCGCCATTCCGGGGAGCCGCGCGGCCCCGCCGGTGAGGACGACGCCGGCCGCGCAAATTTCCGGTGAGAAGCCGGGGCCCAGCTTTTTCTTCACCACTTCGAACAGCTCCCAAGCCCGGGCCGCGGCGATCTGCTCGACGGTCATGCGGGGAAACTGCCGGTCGCCGATCGCGAAATTCCCGTCCAGCCAGACCTTTTCGCCCCGGTCGCGCGCGTTCACCAGCGCCCGGCCGAAGCGCAGTTTGAGCTTCTCCGCCTGCCCTTCCGTCAGCCGCAGCCCGATGCTCAGGTCGTTCGTCAAATGCGTCCCGCCCACCGGCACCACGCCGGTCGTGTGCGGCACGCCGTCCCGATACAGCACATAGTCGGTCGTCCCCGCGCCGAGATCGATCGCCAGCACGCCATGCTGCCGCTCCTCCGGCGTCGTCACCATGTGGCCCGACGCCAGGCTCGCCAGCACCAGCTCGCGCACCTCGAGGTTGAATCCGCGGATCACATGAATGTTGTCCGCCAGCCGCTGCTCCTGCCCGTGCACGGTCCAGTAACCGACCTCCAGCCGCTGCCCGACAAGGTTCTCCGGCG
>JBOHXF010000130.1:0-12876 GCA_050737455.1 Opitutaceae bacterium
GTGATGATCAGCGCGCCGAGCCCCTGCTCGTCGTGCAGCCTCTGCACGCCCTCCGCGACGGTGCGCAGGGCGTCGATGTCGAGCCCGGAGTCGGTCTCGTCCATCAGGGCGAACTTGGGCTCGATCATCGCCATCTGGAGGATCTCGCAGCGCTTTTTCTCGCCGCCGGAAAAACCCTCGTTCACCGACCGGGACGTGAATTTCCGGTCGATCTTGAGCAGGTCCATCTTCCCGTAGAGGCGCTTGTAGTACGAGGTGGCGTCGAGCTCCTCGCCTTCGCCCAGCTTCGCCTGCAGGGCCGCCCGCAGAAAATTCGCGATGCTGACACCGGGAATTTCGCTCGGATACTGGAAGGCGAGGAAGAGCCCGGCGCGCGCGCGCTCGTCGGGCTCCATCTCCAGGATCGACTTGCCGTCGAGCAGGACCTCGCCCTGCGTGATGACGTAGTCGGGATGGCCGACGATCGCCTTCGACAGGCTGGACTTGCCGGTGCCGTTCGGGCCCATGACGGCGTGGACTTCGCCGGTTCGGATAACGAGCGAGACGCCCTTGACGATCTCCTTGTCGCCGATGGCGACGTGGACGTTCTTGAGTTCGATCTGAGGCATGAGTGTGAGGTTGGGAAAAATCAGCGGGGCTCGGCGGATCCTCGGAAGATCAGCTCGACCGAGGTGGCGTTGAGGCCCGGCGGCAGGACGGAGCGCATCTGGCGGAGCAGGTCCTCCGGCAGATCGACATCGTGGGTTTCGCCCGTCCGCTCATCGTGAAAATGGGCATGGGGCCGGAGATTGGAGCAATACCGCGTTGGCCCGCGCTCAAAATTGACCGCGCGGACCAGCCCACAGGTCACGAGCGTCTCCAGGCAATTGTACACCGTTGCCAGCGAGATGCTTGGCATCTCCGCCTTCACCCGCGCGAACACCTCCTCGGCGGTCGGATGGTCGCGCTTGCCGAGCAGCGTCTGGTAGACGACCTCCCGCTGCGGCGTCGACCGGAGGCCGCTGTCCGCAAGCCGCTGGGCCAGCGATTCCGGACTGGTGGATGGGGAAGCAGTCATCGTTCGAGCTTCACAGAATGGGATTGGCTCTCAATTTCAAGTAATAATTAGAACTATTCTAATCCGATGCTATCCGGCCATGGCTCCAGTGCCACCGCTCATGCGAGATGCCGTTCGAGTTCGGACGCTTCGGCCCGAAGGGGCAGGGAGCGGGACACGCCGTAGCCCGGCGGGATCCCGAGTTGCTTCAGGAGGGATTCGATGCGACGGACGTAGGCCGCCGGGATCATCCGTCGTGCTCGGCCAGCCAACGCTCGGCCTCGATGGCCGCCTGGCAGCCCATGCCGGCCGCCGTGACGGCCTGGCGGTAAACGTGGTCCGCGCAGTCGCCGGCCACGTACACGCCGGGCACCCGGCTCCGGACTTGGGAACCGGCCTCAGACTTGAAATACCCCATCTCGTCGACCGCCAGCGCCGGCACAAAGGGGCCGGTGTTAGGAAGATGTCCGATGGCGACGAACACGCCCTTCACGGCGAGCGTCGAGACGGCGTTCGTGTTCAGGTTTCGGACCCGGAGACCGTCCACGGCGCCCGCGGCGACTCCGGACACCTCCACGGGAACGCTGTCCCACACCATCCGGATCTTGGGGTGGGCCAGAGTGCGCTCGGCCATGATGCGGGACGCCCGCAGTTCGTGCCGGCGATGCACGAGGTAAACCTGGGTCGCGAATCGGGTCAGGAAGAGGGCTTCCTCCGCGGCGCTGTCGCCGCCGCCGATCACCGCCACGTCCATGTTCCGGTAGAAGGCTCCGTCGCAGGTCGCGCAGGTGGTGACGCCCTTGCCGCCGTACAGCTCCTTCTCCCCGGGAATGCCCGTCATGCGCGGCGAGGCGCCCGTCGCGACGATCACCGATCTGGCCTGGATCACGCGCTCCGCGGTGACGAGGCGGCGAGGCTGACCCTGAAAATCGACTCCGGTGATGAACGCCTGCTCGAAACGCGCCCCGAACCGGGTAGCCTGGGCGCGCAGATTTTCCATGAGCTGGAATCCGTCCACCCCTTCCGGAAACCCGGGGAAGTTCTCGACTTCGCTCGTCGTCGTAAGCTGGCCGCCCGGCTGCGCCCCTTCGAGCACCAGCGGGTTCAGGTTGGCGCGGGCGGCGTAGATCGCGGCCGTGAGGCCGGCGCAGCCGGTGCCGACGATGGCGACGTTTTCGACGGAATCAGGGGTGGGCATGGGGAATGTTGAAGCCATTCAACCGAACCATAATCGGGCGCCGGGGGAAGGGCAAAATCGGGCGGGGCCCTCACCAGCCGTAGGCACGCCGAAGCCGGAGTTCCTGGTAGAGCGCCGGGGAGAGTTCCTGGAGGAAGCGGCTGGGGCTCATCATCATGGCCGGGCCGCCTTTCATGTTCACCTTGGGATAGCAGAGGTAGAGTTCGTCGCGGGCCCGAGTGACCGCCACGTAGAACAGGCGGCGCTCCTCCTCGACGTCCCCGCTCTCGATCGCCCGGCGCAGGGGAAACATGCCGTCCGCGAGGCCGATCAGGAAGACGACGGAGTACTCGAGCCCCTTCGCCTGGTGCACGGTGGTGAGCCGCAGGGCGTCGGCGTCCGGATCGACGGATCGGTCGCTGGTCTCGCTGTTGAGAAGCATGATTTGCGCGAGCATCTCCTGCATGTCCGGGAAGCGGCCGGCGAAGCCCACGAGCGACTTCAGGTCGTCCAGCCGCGACGCATAGTTGGCGTACGCCCCCTTCAGGTAGTCGCCGTACCAGCCCTCGATCGCCAGGTCGACGGCGTTGGCCGCGGACATCGTCCGCATCGCCTCGCCGACCTGCTGGAGCGAGACAACGAGCTTCGGCCATTCCTGCCGGGCATCCTTGGGCACCTTCGCGGCGATCGTCTCGGCGCCCAGCGCGTCCAGAAAGTCCTTCCGGAGGGAGCGTGCCTCCTCCAAGGCGGCCTGGTGCAGCCGCTGCGCGTTTTTCTCGCCCACCTTGGGCAGCAGGACGGCGACCCGCCGCCAGGCCGCCTGGTCGGTCGGATTGTAGACGAAGCGCAGCAGGGCGACCAGATCGCGGACGTGGGCCTGCTCGAAAAAGCGAACCCCGCTCGTGATCTGGTAGGGGATCTGGAGCCGGGAGAGCTCGAGCTGGAGGTCGAGCGCCTGGAAATGCGCGCGGTAGAGGATCGCGATTTGGCGAAGCTCGCAGCCCTCGTCAACCAGCCCCCGGGCGCGCTGCACGATGAACTGGGCCTGCTCCCGCGAATCCATCGCCTGCACGAGAAAGGGCTTTTCACGGTTCCCCCGCGCCGCCCGAAGCGCCTTGTCGAAATGCCGCCCGCGGGGCTGCGCGTCCAGGACCCCGTTGGCAAGATCCAGGATCTGCGGGGTCGACCGGTAGTTCGTCTCGATCCGGCACACCCGGGTCCCCGGATGGCGGTCCGGAAAGTTCAGCATGTTCTCGAAGTTCGCCCCCCTCCACGAATAGATGCACTGCGCGTCGTCGCCGACCGCCATGATGCGGTGGTGGGCGCCGATGAAATCGACGAGTTCGGCCTGCAGCCGGTTCGTGTCCTGGTACTCGTCGACCAGGATATGCTGGAAGCGGTGGCGGAAGTACTCGCCGGTTTCCGGCGAGGTCCGCAGCAGGTCGAGCCAGAATTCCAGGAGGTCGTCGTAATCGAGGACGTTGCTCCGGCGCTTCTTCTCGGCGTACTTGGCCGCGAATGCCGGCACCCGTTCGACGATGCCGTCGTGCTGCGGGAAGTACCGGGCGATGGTCTCCCCGAGCGGACTGCGCGTGTTGCGGGAAAGCGAGATCATGGCCGCCAGCGGGCCGGCGCGCGGGTTCGCCTTGTCCTTGAAGAACCCCTTGTCGGTCTCTTCGACGCAGTCCCTCAGGAGCCCTTCCGCCTCGTCGGCATCCAGGATCGTGAACGCGCGGCCGAGGCCGATCGCCTCGCCGTGCATCCTCAGCGCCCGGTGCCCCATGCTGTGGAAGGTGCCGCCCCAGAAGCGCCCCGGTTCCACGCCGGTGAGATCGTGCACGCGGTGGAGCATCTCCTTCGCGGCCTTGTTCGTGAAGGTGAGCAGGAGGATTTCCCCGGCCCTCGCGCCCTGGGCGAGAAGCCACGCGACGCGGTAGGTGAGGGTCCGCGTCTTGCCCGAGCCGGCGCCGGCCAGGACCAGCAGCGGACCCGGCGGAGCCGTCACCGCCGCGTGCTGCTCGTCGTTGAGCTGCGCCCGAAAGTCGATTTGCGGGACGGCGTCGGGCGCGCGCTGGTTCTCGAGGGCGAAATCCATGAAGTCGCCCCACGCTCGCGGAAAGCGCGACCGAGGCAAAGCAAAGATTAGAGAAGCACCAGATCGTTGCGGTGCACGACCTCCAGGCGGGCGCGGCCCGGATGCGACGTCTTGACCTCGGAGCCATGCTTGCCGGCGATGCCGGCGATGTCCGCCCGCGAAAATCCGCTCTTGCCCCGCGCGAAGGGGATCCCGTCGGGTCCGGCTATGTCGACCACCTCGCCCGCCTCGAAATCGCCTTCGGCGCGGACCACCCCCACCGCGAGCAGGCTTCGGCCGTTTTCCCGGAGGGCCTGCATCGCGCGCGCATCGACGCGGATCGCGCCCGCCGGACGCTGGAAGTAGGCGAGCCAGCGCTTTCGGGCCTCGAGCGGCAGTCCGCTGGGAACGAAAAAAGTCCCCGGCCCCTTGCCGGCCAGGAGCCTGGCCAGGATGTCGGGCTCGCCGCCGCCCGCGATGAAGACCCCGCAGCCCGCCCGCGTCGCGATCCGGGCCGCGGATATCTTGCTCGCCATGCCCCCGACCGCGGTCTCGCTCGTCGTGCCGCCGGCCATGGCCTCGATCTCCGGTGTGAGACGCTCGACGACGCGGACGACCTGTCCCGAACCCTTGAGATCGATGAGCCCGGGCGCCGTCGAAAGGATGACCAGGTAGTCCGCCTCCATGAGGCTCGCCACCATGGCGGAAAGGGTGTCGTTGTCGCCGAACCTGATTTCGGCGCCGCTCACCGTGTCGTTCTCGTTGATGATCGGCACCGCGCGGTAGCGCAGGATTTCATGGAGGGTCTCCTGGACGCCGAGGTAGCGCGCGCGGGCGCGAAGGTCCTCGTGGGTCAGCAGCACCTGGGCGGCGCGCATCCCCAGGGGCGCGAACGCGTCCTGCCAGACCTGCATCAGCCGGCCCTGGCCGACCGCGGCGCAGGCCTGCCGGCGGCTCAGTCCGCGGGGGCGTTTCGCGAGGCCCAGGGCCGCCATGCCGAGCCCGACGGCTCCGGAGGAGACCACCAGCACCTCCGTTCCGGCTTCGCGGATGGCCGCGATCTGCCGGGCGAGGGAAGCCAGGCGCTCGCCGTCGAGGAGTCCGCCCTCGGCCGTGAGCACGCCCGTGCCGAGCTTGACGACGATGAGCCGGGCCGGGACCACGCGGTTCTCGGACGGGCGCTCCCCCATGGGCGCGCCGGCCTAGACGGCCAGAAGGTCCTTTTCCTTCCGCTCGAGCGCTTCGTTGATCTCCGTGATCGAGCGGTCGGTCGCATGCTGGATGTCCTTTTCCAGCCGCTTTGCTTCGTCCTCGGGCAGCTTGGCCTTCTTCAGCGCCTCGAGCCCGTCCCGCCGGGCGTTGCGCACATGGACGCGGCCCTCCTCGGCGAGGCGGTGGGCCGTCTTGGCGAACTCCTGGCGGCGCTCCCGGCTCATCTCCGGCAGCGGAACGCGGACGATCTTGCCGTCGACGATCGGGTTGAGCCCGAGATTGGCGGTCTGGATCGCCTTCTCCACGGCCTTGGTGAGCCCGGCGTCCCACGGCTGGATCTGGATGAGGCGGGCGTCGGGCGTCGTGATGGCGGCGCAGTCGCGCAGGCGCATCTGCGTGCCGTACGCCTCGACGAGCACCGAGTCGACCATGGCGGGGCTCGCCTTGCCGGTATGGATCGAGCTGAATTCCTGCAGCGTGTGTTCGACGGATTTTTTCATCCGGTTCTGGGCCTCGGTGAGGACGGGATGGCTCATGGACGACGGGGATTGAAGGAAGGGCGGAAAAGGGGCCGCGGCGGTCGGATCAGCCGTGGACCAGGGTGCCGAGCTGCTTGCCCAGCACCGCCTGGCGGATGGCATGCTCGTCGGCGAGGTCGAAGACGAGGATGGGGACGTTGTTGTCCAGGCACAGCGAGAACGCGGTCGAATCCATCACGTTCAGCCGCTGCTTGAGGGCGTCCAGGTAGGTGATCTCCTCGTACTTGACCGCGTCGGGGTGCTTCTTCGGATCCTTGTCGTAGATGCCGTCCACCTTGGTCGCCTTGAGAATGATGTCCGCGTGCATTTCCGAGGCGCGCAGGGCGGCCGTCGTATCCGTCGAGAAATACGGATTGCCCGTTCCGGCGACGAAGATGACCACGCGCCCCTTCTCCAGGTGCCGGATGGCGCGGCGCAGGATGAACGGCTCGGCGATCTGGTTCATTGGGATCGCGCTCTGCACGCGGGTTGTCACGCCCATCTTCTCCAGGCCGTCCATGAGCGCGAGGCCGTTGATCACGGTCGCGAGCATCCCCATGTAATCGCCGGTCGTCCTGTCCACGCCGCGCTTCTCCCCCGCGAGCCCCCGGAAGATGTTCCCGCCTCCGATGACGACGCACACCTGCACGCCAAGGTTATGGATCTCCCGGATCTGGGCGCCGGTCCGTTCGAGCGTCGCGGCATCGATCGGATCCCCTGACTTCCCGCGGAGCACCTCCCCGGACAGCTTGAGGATGACGCGCCGATACTTGATCTGAGGATCGACCTTCTTGGGTCCAGACATGCCCTCCAGGAAACCTCGGGTGAAATCGGGCGTCAATGCCCTAGTGTCCCGCCGCCACGGCGGCGCCCGGGCTCGACACGGCTCCGGGTGGCGGCTTGGATCGCCCGGCGGAGCATGCCCATGAAAACCCTACGCGTCGACGACCTGCCCTGGGAGGAAGCCCGCTCTCCGAGCGGGAAGTTCCACTCGTTCTCCCGCAACGTTTCGCTCGCCCTCGGAGGGCGGCGGGACCTCGGCCCCTGGGCGGGCGGCCATCCGTTCGACCTGCAGATGCGCCGGGTGCCCCCCGGCGCATCGGTCTGCCCCTTTCACGCTCACCAGGCGCAGTGGGAACTCTTTGTCGCACTCGCCGGCGAGGCCACCGTGCGGACGGAAGGGGAGCGCACCGCTGTGCGCGCGGGCGACGCCTTCCTGCAGGCGCCGGGCACCGCCCACCAGATCGTCAACACGGGCGCCGCCGATTTCGTCTTCTACGTCATCGCCGACAATCCGCAGTGGGACAGCACCTACTATCCCGACTCCCGGAAGTGGATGGTGAAGCCCGCGCGGAAAGTCTTCCGCGAGGATTCGGCGGTGGAGTATTTCGACGGGGAGGACGGCTGACCCCGGGCCGCGTCAGGCGGCCGGCGCCGCCTTCGCGAGATTGCGCGCCATGATCGCCGCGCCGATCGCCTGCGAGAGTTCGCCCAGGACCGCGGGCACGAACTTGATCCGGCCGCGCTGCGCCGGCCAGAGATGGGGCGAGGCGGCGTCGCGCACATTGCGGAGGTACCGATCCCGAAACTCCGCGGACGTCGCCCCGGGATCCATGAGGCCGCCGCCCACCACGACGAAACTCGGGTCGAGCGCCATGACGAGCGAGGCGATATGTATACCGAGAGCCTTCGCCTGCAGCTCGAAGATCTCGATCGCGAGCGCATCGCCCTTTTGGGCGCGTCCGCGCAGGGAAAGCACCCGGTCCCGGACCTCGCCGCCCGCCGTCGCAAGTTCGTGGCCGGGATGGCGCGCCAAGGCGTCCTCGAGCAGGTACTTCAGCCCCGACAGCGTCGTGTAAACCTCGGCGCAACCCCAGGTCCGCCCGCAGCCGCAGGGCAAGGCCCGGGCGCCCAGCAGATGGAGGGGCAGGGGCATGTGGGCCGCCTCCATGCCCGACAGGGTGTCGCCCTCGAGCGGAAGGCCGTTCGCGTCGATGTAGGCGCAGCCGAGGCCGGAGCCCGGCGCCACCATCAGCACGGAGGCCTTCCGGTCGCCCCGGGCGAATTGCGCCTCGGCCACGCCGCCACACCGGCCGTCGTTGCCGACGACGAGCGGGACGGGGCGCCCGGCGGCGCCCGCGAGGGCGTCGGCGAAATCACCGCGAAAATCCCAGCCCTCGAATTCCGGAGGGAGATTGGCCGCGCGCCCGAGGACGCCGTACCGAAGATAAGGCCCGGGAATGGCGAGTCCGGCGCCCTGCACCTGGTCCCAGGACAAGTCGTTCCCCTTGAGAAATCCACGGACCCCTTCGAGCCAGCCGCCGACGACGGCGGCGGTTCCGGCCTTGGCGTTGGTCGTGCTCTGGAGCAGTTGGGTCGAGATCACCGAGCCATCGGCCCAGACGCCGCCGGACTTGGAGGTGGTCGCGCCGCAATCGGTGCCTAGAAAGACGAACGAAGATCGGCTCATGCGATCAGTGGATGTAGATGGACCGTTTCAAACTGCAATAGCTTCCGAGACTCCTGCAAATGTCCTGGGAGGGGCCGCGGCCGGGGCGCTTGCGATTTCGCCCGGCCGGCTTTGACGTGTCCCCATGGAATACCGTCAACTGGGTGGATCGGGCCTTAGGGTTCCCGCTCTGAGTTTCGGGACCGGGACGTTCGGCGGCGCGAACAGCGCCTTCTTCAAGGCGTGGGGGGCCACCGAGGGCGGTGAGGCGAGGCGGCTTGTGGACATCTGCCTCGACGCCGGGGTGACACTGTTCGACAGCGCCGACGGATACTCCGAGGGCCGGTCGGAAGAGGTGCTGGGCGAGGCGATCCGCGGCAGGCGCGACCGGGTCCTCCTTTCGACCAAGGCGACTTTCCGTGCAGGCGAGGGGCCGAACAACGTCGGGTCCTCCCGCCACCATCTGCTCCGATCGATCGAAGGCAGCCTGCGCCGCCTGGGGACGGACTACATCGATCTGTTCCAACTGCATGCGTTCGATGCGCTGACGCCGATCGAGGAGGCCGTCGGGACGCTCGACGATCTCGTGCGGGCGGGAAAGATCCGCTACATCGGCGTCTCGAATTTCTCCGGCTGGCATCTGATGAAATCGCTCGCGATCCAGGACCGGTTGGGACTTGCCCGTTACGTCGCGCATCAGGCCTACTACTCGCTCCTCGGCCGCGAATTCGAATGGGAGCTGATGCCCCTCGCCATCGACCAGCGCGTCGGCACGGTCGTCTGGAGCCCACTCGGTTGGGGACGCCTGACCGGCAAGCTCCGGCGGGGCCAGCCCAAGCCCGGCGTCAGCCGGCTCAACGAAAAGCTCAACCGGGACGCAGGTCCGCAGGTGCCGGAGGATGATCTGTTCAAGGTGGTGGACGCGCTCGACGAGGTCGCGCGGGAGACCGGCCATACGATTCCCCAGGTGGCGATCAACTGGCTCCTCCAGCGCCCTACCGTCGCCACCGTCATCGTCGGCGCCCGCAACGAAGAGCAGCTTCGCCAGAACCTCGGCGCCGTCGGGTGGAATCTCACGGCCGAACAGGTGGCGAAGCTCGACGCCGCGAGCGCGGTCCCCCGCATCTATCCGTACTGGCACCAAGCCGGCTTCGCGGAACGCAACCCGTTTCCCACCCGCTAGCGCCTCCGATTGGCGAACAGCCACACGGGCCCCGTTCGGCCGAGAACGATCGTGCCCGGGTCCAAGGCTTTGAGGCGGGAAAAGCGGTCCGGATTATCCGAGAGGAGGTAAGCCCGCGCGGAGCCGCGCCAGATCCGCGCGAATTGCTCCCGTGAAACAAAGGTGCCCTTGGGATCGGCGTAGTGGGAGCCGAACAGGAGGATGCCCGCGCGCCCCTCGTAGACCCGCACGCGCCGGCGCGTGTAGAAGCCCAGGCCGGAATGAAGCTCGTACTTGCCTTCGACCAGGATTTGGTCGCCCGGCCGGTACTCGCTGCGCACCACCCGCGCCAGATCCGCCACGGATTCCTGCGGTTGGAAGAGCTTGAACCCTCGCTCGACCGCGGTGAGCCCCAGGGCCATCGCGCCGACCAGGCAGGCGAGCGCGAGGCGCGGGCGCCGGCGAAACCACGCCCAGGCGGAGGCCGCGGCTCCCGCGAGGATCAACGCTACGACGAATTCGAGAAGCGGGACCAGGGGGCCGAAGCCGGGGACCTCGTAGATCCTCGCGGTCGCGAGCGCGCGTGTCGGCACGGGTTCTACTCTCGGCGCCGCCTTCGGGAAAAGATTGTAAAAGGTCTCGTGCTGGAGCTTCGGGAAAAGAAAAGCGGCCGGGATGAGGGCCGCGGCGAAAGCGATCAGCGCGATCCAGGTCGCCGTGAGGCCGGCGGAGCGGCGCCCAATCCGCTCGGGCTCCATCTCCCCATCCCAGAGCCGGCCGACCAGGAGCGCGAGGGCCGGAAGCGCCGGGAGGGCATAGTATTCCAGGCGCGCGGCGCTCACGACAAAGAAGCCGATGACGATGACCGCCCAGAGCAGGACGAAGAGGGACGCGCGCTCCGCGCGATCGCCGGAGCGGACACGGGGCCAGCAGCGCCGGACGGCCATCGGCAAAAAGAGCGTCCACGGGCAGAACCAAACAAGAGTGATCCCGAGATAGGTGCCGATCGGTAGCGTCGCGTAATTGATCAGACGCTGTTTCCCGAGCGCGCGCAGCACATGCTCGTTCACGAAATAGAACCACAGAAACCCCGGGTACCGCCGCTCGATGAGGATGTGCCAGGGAGCCGCGATGAGCAGGAAAAGGAGGATGCCGGGGACGAGCTTCAATCGGCGAACCAGGCGCCAGTCCCATGTGAGCGCCACGAAGGCGCCCACCACCACGGCGGGGAATAGCCCGATCAGCCCTTTGGCCAGAACCGCGCCGGCCATGCCGGCGTACCCGCCGAAAGCGGCGGCCCGTGACGGGGTCTCTTCGAACAGCGCCCGGCCGAATCCCCAGAATCCGGCGGTGACGAGCGAGGCGAACAGCATGTCCGGCATCGCCATGCGACCGAACACGAAATACCCAAAGCTGGTGGCGAGCATTGCCCCCGCCGCGATGCCGGTCCGGCGATTCCAAATGTCCCGGCCGATGCCGTACGTGAATCCGACCCCGGCGATCGCCGCCACGGCGGTCGCGAGCCGGGCCGTGAACGCGGAGAGCCCGAACGCCTTGAACGCGAGAGCGTTCAGCCAATAGAGCAGGGGAGGCTTCTCGAGGTACGGGATGAAATCGAGGTGGGGGGTGATCCAATTCCCGAGCGCCAGCATCTCCCGTGAGATCTCTGCGTAAACGGACTCGTCCAGATCGTACAATCCCACCCAGCCGAGCCGGAAAAGATAGAGGCCGGCCGTGCCGAGCAAAAGCAACCCGGGGGCCAGGCGCGCGAGCCACGCTATCCGTGACGGAGACGGCCTCTCGCTCATAACACCTCGCCGGACAATGACATCCGTTCAGAAAATGGTCGGCGCTGGATCGTGTCCATCCGATAAATCGGGCACGATGGAGAAGCGACAGGCGGTCCGCGGCGCGGCATAAGATTCGGGACGTGGATGGCGCGGGGATCGTGACAAGCGCTCGGAGCTATCCGAGCCGGCTTCCGCACGGTTTTCTCCTGCCCCAGAAACTCCTTGCATTCGGACCGCAGAAATTGATTTTGTACCTTTCCGGCGGCTGAAATGGGCTCGTAGCTCAGTTGGAAGAGCGCCTCAATGGCATTGAGGAGGTCGTCAGTTCGAACCTGATCGGGTCCACCACTTATCCCCGCCTCCTGGCGGGGATTCTTGCTTCAGAGGGAAATGCTTGATCGGGATGTATCGGGATATTACCCGTTGGTTCATGAAATCGCGAACCAAAGACGAACCAGAACGCGAACCAAACGCGGACTCGGGTTCAGATGGAAGCCGGTTTCGTGGCATTCGCCGGTACTTTCGGCCAGGCCGGCCCAGCCCCTTTGCCGTCCAGTGGCGCGTTGACGGCCAAGTGAAGACCGAGTCCTTCAAGGAGGCCAAGGACCGGGACCGGCGAGCAGCCGAATTGGGCCGCGCCCGAATAAAGGGTTTCCTCGTCCATATGCCCCAGCGAACAGAGCTTGCCGATTGGCAGGCGTTCAAGACCGTGATCGGAGACGCGCCCTGGCAGGACGTAGTCGCTGGCTGGAGAGCCCACCAGAAGGCATCCGGCGTCGTTCTGAGCACCCTGACCGTCAAGGAGGCGGTTGATGCTTACCTCAAAAAAATCGAAGCTCAGGAAGCCGACGATCAACTTTCCGAGGACACCGTCCGCCAAAAGCGCCAAAAGATTGAAGTCTTTGCCGACGCCTTCGGCGGCAACCGCCTTACCCAGGTCACCGGTGACGACATCGAGGAATGGATCGAGTCCGACCTCGGCTACGATAATCCCCATACGTTCAATAACTGGCGGAAGCATATCCGGACGCTCTTCGATCACTACCGGAAGCAGATCCATCAAAATCCCTGCGACGACATCCGCACCCGCAGCGACGCCACGGAGCACGTCGGCATCCTGACCCCGGCGCAGACTGCCAAGCTATTCGCCTACGCCCTGGCCGAGAATCGTCGCCATTTAATCGGCCGCGTCGCCCTTGAAGCCTTCGCCGGCCTGCGGTTCGCCTCGGCCTACCGGCTGGAAAAGGCCGACATCAATTTCAAGGACCGCGGCCTCCTTCTGCCGAAACATAAGCTCAAGACAAAGCGCCGGCACTACATCGACGGCCTGCCGGAAAATCTTTGGCCATGGCTGGACGTGACGAGCGATGCCTGCTGGAGTCTGACGCCGGCCGAGTACATGAAGGAGAAGAGCCTCCTCTTCACCGACGCCAAGGTCCCTCATCCGCACAACTGTCT
>JBOHXF010000131.1:0-2744 GCA_050737455.1 Opitutaceae bacterium
GCTCCGGATCGATCCTTCTCGGCGGCCCTTTGCATAGCCGCCCGGAGCCGGCCGATGCGGTCCTTGAGGTTCTCGCCCCGCCTGCCTTGAGGGATCCGACCGGCGGCCGCACGGCCCGCACGGGCCGGGTCCGTCAATTGATCGCCGGGGACGAGAGCGAAGGCCCCACCCCGTTGCCGTTCAGTTCGCCAAGCGTCTGCCGGGCCTGTTCGCTCTCCGCGTCCGGCAGCTTGAGCGCCAGCGCCCGCGCGAGCTCGGCTTTGCTCTCGGCCAGTTCGTGGAGCCGGTAGTGGGTCATCCCGAGATGATAGACGGCTTCGGCGTCGTTAGGCTCGTCCTGCAGGCACTGCTCCAACAGGAGCTCCGCCCCGGCGTAATCTTCGCGCCGGTAATCCAGGATTCCCAAAGTCTCGGCCACCTCGGGATCGTTCGGGAACGCATTCCGGGCCTTCACCGCCAGCGTGTAGGCCTCGCCCTCCTTGCCCGGACGATCCAAATCGATCCGCGCCAGCCGCCGGTCCGCGGGGGCGAACAGCGGATCCTCGGCCAGAAGCTTCTCGTACAGGATGCCGGCCCCGGCCGCGTCGCCCTCCGCTTCCTTGGCCATGGCCGCCGCCATCAGCGCGGCCAAACTGTGCGGATCGGCCTCCAGCGCCGCCGCCCACTGCGCCTTCGCCGCCCGGGCGGTCCCCGGGCTCTTCCCGGCCTCGATCAGCGCCGCGAACCGGGCGGCCGCGCGCTCCTTCGAAAAGCGCGGGTCGGCTCGCGCCGCCGCCAGCGCCTGCTGCGCATCGGGCACCCGGCCCACGCTGTAATAGCCCCGCGCGAGCTCGTACTGAAGCTGCGGATCGTTCGGCGCCCCCTGGGCCGCCTGCTCCAGGAGATCCATCGACCAGCGGTAGTCCCCGGTGGCGTACAGCAATTCGCCCAGCGTCCGGGCGATCGCCGGATCGTTGGGGGCCATTTCGTGCGCGAGCTTCGCGAGCTTCCTTGCCTTATCCGGCCGGTGCAGCGGACCGGCGTAAAGCTGGGCGAGAGCCGACAAGGTTTCCGCATGCACCGGCACCAAGGCCCGTGCCGCCTCGAAATGCCTCGCCGCGTCGGCGGCCGAGCCCTCCTTCGCCTCGATGGCCGCCAGGCGCATCAGGACGATCGGATCGTTCGGTTCGGCCCGCGCGCGCTTTTCCAGATCCGCCCGCGTGGCCGGCGTCGCGGTCCCGGGGTCGATGTCCAGGATCCCGATCCGGTTCTTCGCCGCCAGGGCGATTTCGGGGTCGGCCCGGTCGGTTGCCGCTCGGGCGAGGGAGATCCGCGCCTCGTTTTCCTCGCCCAGCATGTAACGCGCCATTCCCAGGTGGTACTGCACCGACAGGTCGCCCGGCACCCGCCCGGCGCTCTCCTCGAACAGATCCAGGGCTCCGCGATAATTCCCGCGCTTGAACAGGACCCAGCCGAGCGTGTCGGCGACTCGCGGGTCGTCGGGCGCGGCGGCCCGCGCCTCCTTGGCAAGCGCGTACGCATCCTTCAGGTCGCCTAGGTACTGGCAATCCTCATAGGCCAGGTCGTTCAGAGCCGCCGCGTTTTTCGGCGCGAAGCTCAACAGCTTTCGGTAGTCGGCCGCCGCCAGGTCGTGCCGGCCCAGCCCGCTGTGGATCGCCGCGATCTGCATCTGGGCCGTGACGCTCCGGGTTCGGTCCACGAGGGCCGTCAGCCGGGCGAGCGCGGCGTCCGTCTTGTGCTCAAACAGGTACAGGTGCGCCAAAATCAAATAGGTCCTCGAGTCGTTCGGATCGATCTGGATCGCTTTCAGGAGGTCGGCTTCCGCCTCGGGGGCATGCTTGTCCGCGAAGTCCGCCTCGGCCTTGAACACCCAAGGCCTTCCCGCCTTCGGGTACTTGGCGATGAGCTTCCCCGCGCGGTCCTCCGCCGCGGCGTCCTTCCCCTCCTTCAGATCGAGCGTGACCAGCATCTCCTGGGCGGGCCCGTACGCCGGATCGATCGCCGCCGCCCGTTCGAACGCCTTCCGCGCCTGCGGCAGCTCCTTGAGCTGCTGCTGCACGGTGCCGGCCAGGAAATACGGCTCGGGATCCTTGGGTAGGGCCTCCGCCATCTCCCGATAGGTCGCGAGCGCTTCGCGCGGATTCTTTTCGGCCAGGTAGCCGCGCGCCAGCAGCGGATACGCCGGCGCGTAACGTGTGGTCTTGAGCAGAGCGGCCAATGCGCTGACGGCGTCCTCGTCCGCCCCCCGGCGCAGGTCGATGTCCGCGAGGAGCACCACCGCCTGCGGGAAATGGGGCGCAAGGAGCAGAGCCGCGTGCAGCCGATCGGAAGCCCGCGCCGGATCGTTTGCGCTCAGGTACGCCCGCGCGAGCAGGTACATGATTTCGGGCGAATGGGGGTAGAGGCCCTCGGCGTCCTTGAGCTTGGCGATCGCGCCGGCGGCATCCCCCTGCGCCAGCTTCAAGGCGCCTTGCTCGGTCAGCGCGTCGTAGTTGCCGCCGTCCCGGTAAAGGATCTGCCGGATCGCGTTCGCGCACTCGCCGTAGCGCCGCTGCGAGAAGGCGAGCCTCATCGCGAATACCCAGCCCGGGATGTAGTCCGGCGCCTTCCGGGTCAGCGCGGCCAGGTCCTTCCTCGCGCCGGCGGGCTGTCCGCTCTCCATCCGGAATTGGATATACCGAATCCGCGCCGCCGAGCGCAGCGGGGCAAGCTCGGCCGCGCGCCGGTACGCTTCGCCCGCGTCC
>JBOHXF010000132.1:0-4485 GCA_050737455.1 Opitutaceae bacterium
GCGGTTGATGACGGGGTGCGAACAAAATCTGTCCGCTTTTCGCTCCCGACCTCGACTGCACCCTGCTCCCGAAAGAAAATCGGAACTAGTTTTCGGGCGCGACCTAAGCCGCCGGGTCGGCCTCAAAAACCATAGCCCAGCGTCGTCGTGATGCGCTCCTCGCCCCGGGCGTCCGGGTCCAGGATGGCATTGTTGAACTCATACCCCCAGTGCAGGTTGAGCGAGAGATGCGCGTTGATCTTCCCCTCCAGCGTGGCGTGGACCTTGTAGGCATAGTCGCGTTCGTCGGGGGGGCCGACGATGGTGGGGTCGGAGACGAGGCCGTAGCGGGCGCGGTCCTCCGGCGAATACTCGACGGAGGTGTCCTCGAGCAGGGTGTAGCGGCCGGTGATCTTGTAGGTGTAATCCTGGAAGGCGTTGCCAAGGTAGTCGACGCCCTGCTCGATGCCCTCGGCGTCCAGATACTGCCCGCTCAGGCCCCCTCCGATGTCGACGACCTGGCGGGACGAGGAAAGGAGCTTGTAGCCGAGTCCGAGATTTTCGACACCCTCGAAATTGATCAATTGAAGCTTGTTCGTCGTCTCGGTCGTATCGGACTGGGTGAAAAACCCGCTGCTGAGGTTGTGACGCAGCCGAAATTCCCCATCCTCCTCGGCGTTCGTCGAGACGTCGCCGGTTTTTCCATGAAGGTAACGCGCCTTGATGAGGTAGTCGTTTGCGTAAATCGTTCGGTCCAACTGGGCTAGGATCGAGGTGCTGGTCGTCCGGATATCGTTGGCGGTCTGATTATCGTAGCCGATCTCGACTTTGCCCGTCCAAGGGGTCACGGCCGGCTTCTTCTTCACCACTAACGCCCTTGCACGCGCTTTTGCCGCGGTCTTCGCCGTGGCCGACTCGGGCGGAAGGCCGACCATGCTGTTGGGCGGGACCGGCGAGGCGGGGATCTGCCGAACGGTCGCGGACGTGTCCTGGACTTCGACGTCGCCGAGGAGATCGGAGCGGAAGTAGTACAGCCCGTTCGCGTGTTTCAACAGGTGTCCCGTCAGCCGGTCCCCGTTCGACAGGACCAGGATATCGGCCGCCCGAAGCGCGGGGAGGGCGAGGCCGCCCAACCCCGGCGCAAGCGCCAAGCCGAACAGAATACGGAGTGAAAAACCGAAACGCATCGGATGAGAGTGAAAAGTTTTCGCTCATCCTGGGATATTCAATCCCAAAGTTTGTTCGGAAAAGCTGCGGCCTCATGCGGGTTGCAGGCGCACCCGGGGGAAATTCCCTTGCGGCGACCTGGGCCGGGACATAAAAACGCGAGATGAAAAGGCTCAGGGCGGCCACCTTACGGCGTCGCGGTGGATTCACGGTGGTTGAGGTCATCATCCTGCTTTTGATCATCGCGCTGCTCCTCGCCATGGCGATTCCGGCCCTGCAGAAGATTCGCCAGGCGAAACAGGAGCGCCGACGCGAACAAAAGCAGGATGCGGCGATCGTGGCGCCGGCTCGGCCCTGACGGCGCCGGGCTGACGCATCCGGCCGGTTTCAGGCCCGGGCCATCCAGCCGGGCCCCTTTATCGGAACAGATTGTACTTGAGGATCGCCCACAGGGCGCGGAATCCGTCCCGCCATCCGATTTTCTTCCCTTCGGCGTAGGTGCGGCCGTCGTAACCGATGCCGACTTCGTAAATGGGCACGCCGAGCTTCGCCACCTTAGCCGTGATTTCCGGCTCGAATCCGAAGCGGTTCTCCTCGATCCGGATCTTCTGCAGCACCTCCCGCCGGAACACCTTGTAGCAGGTCTCCATGTCGGTGAGGTTCAGATTGGTGAACATGTTGGAAAGCAGCGTGAGCAGCTTGTTGCCCATCATGTGCCAGAAGTAGAACACCCGGTGCGGCTGGCCTCCCAGGAAGCGCGATCCGAAGACCACGTCCGCCCGTCCCTCGAGGATCGGCTCCAGGAGCTTCGGGTAATCCTGCGGGTTGTATTCCAGGTCGGCGTCCTGGGGGATGACGACATCGCCCGTGGCCGCCGCGAATCCGGTGCGCAGGGCGGCTCCCTTGCCGAGATTTCGCTCGTGAAAGATGATCCGGTCGATAAGCGGGGCGAGCTGGGTCCGGAGGACATCCCGCGTGCCGTCGGTCGATCCGTCGTCGACGAGGATAATCTCCCTGTCCTTGACCGGAGCCGCCCGCACCCGCTCGACGATCGCGCGGATGGTCCTCGCTTCATTGTAGCACGGGATGACGATCGAAACGCGCATGGCGGGTCAACCCGGATGTTTCACGAAAACGCTCGAAGATCGACGGAAACGACGAGCAGCAGAGAGGGAAGGCGCCTCCGGTGGGCCCAAGGACCCGTCGCCTTGAGCCTGCGCTCGTTGCGGCCCGTCGGCTCCGCTCGAGATTTGACCGAATTTCATGAAATAGCCGGTTCGGATGTTGAGCCCAGGGTTCGCTCCCAGGCGAACAGATACTGCTGGGCGAGGCCGGCCTGGGGCCCGAAATGGATCCGGCCGAACTGCGCCACCTGCGCGGGCCGCCAGCGCTCCAGCCCGTAGCGGCGGGCCATCGTCGACAGGATCCAGACGTCCACGGGGAACGCCTCCAGCTGCCCCGCGCCGAAGAGCAGAACGCAGTCGGCGACCTTTTCGCCGACCCCGGGCAGCCCGAGCAGCCGCTCCTTCGCCCGTCCGTAAGGGAGGGCTTCCGTTTCATCGAGCCAGCCGGGATGCGCCGCGAGGAATTGCGCCGTGCAGTGCACGTGCCGGGCGCGGAAGCCGAGCTTGCAGGCGCGCAGTCTGGATTCCGGCGCGCGCGCAAGCGCGGTCCAATCCGGGAGTTTCCGCCCGAGGAACGGGGCGTGGGCGAGGACGCCGGCGTCCGCGAGCAGCGGCTCGCCGAGGCATTCGGCCAGGAGGCCGGCCATCTGTTTGATCTGAGCGATCCGCTTGGCCGCGCTGCAAAGGAAGCACAGCAGGGTCTCCCCAAAGGGCTGGCGCAACAGGCGCAGGCCCGGAAAGGCCGCGATCGCGCGCTCCAGATGAGGATCGCTGCGCCAAGGGAGCAGATCCGCGGCGGCCCGCGCCGGCCGGTCGGCGTCGACATAACGGCGCAGGGCCGGGCCGGTCGCGGCCGCGCGGGCGGCCGGGGCGGACCATTCGAGATCCCCGTTCGATGCGACTCGCAGCCGGGCCGCAAAGGAGCTCCAGGCGCCCGCCCAGGAGCCGTCGGCGCGGCGCTGCCAGCGAAAGGCCTGACCGCCGCCGAGAATCTCTCCGAGAACCTCGGGCCGAAGCCGGTCGGCCATCCCGAGAGGCTGCCAGGGGGACCACACGGGCTAACGGACGGCAGAGTCCGGCTTTGACCAGAGGAAACTCTGGTGCCAGGCGAGTTCGTGTCCGTCGGCCGCCAGCAGGTCCAGGCGCCAGGCGACCGGATGCTCCTCTTCTCCCGCCCAATCGGAGCCGGTGAGTCCCAGTTCGAACAATTGCTCGCCGGGCCCGACCCCCGCCGGAAACGTGAACACGCGCGCATCGGGCGATTCCGGAGTGATGATGCGCAGGACGAACCGCGCATGGAGCAGGCTGACCCGGGGATGGCGCACACGGGCGATGAAATAGAAGCCCGTGCGATCGATCGGCTGGCTGCGCCGGATCACCGCATCGCCGGGGTTCTCCCGGTTCGTGAAATATTCCGAGATCCGCTTGAACTCGTCCGTCCGATGCCACTGGGGCCACACCCGCACGAATTCCACCTCGGGACGGGTGGGGCGCTTCGCGCCCAAGGCGAAGACGGCGGCGAGGACCAGCAGGAGGCGCGGGATCATGGAAGAGTCGGGAAAGGCGTCGGCGCGGCCAGTCCACCACGTCGGAGCGGGATGCGCAAGAGGCCGATCATGGCGACGCGAGCCAGACGTATTGGTAGCGGTGAATGCCCAGCAGCGACGGCACCCATCCCTTGACGCACGGCCGGATCAGATAGGTGCGCGTCCCGAAATAAATCGGCGCGATCGGCGCCTGCTCGAGGAGCAGCGCTTCGGCCCGTTGCAGCAGGGCATAGCGGCGGGCTTCGTCCAAGGTGCGGTTCGCTTGCTCGTCGAGCCGGTCGTACTCGGGGCTCGCCCATCCGGTCTGGTTGTTCCCGCTGTCGCTTCGGAACATGTCGAGATAGTCGCTCGGATCGTTGTAATCGCCCACCCAGCGGGACCGCGCGATTTGGTAGCGGAGGTGCTCGAGGCTGTCCAGGTACACGCGAAAATCCTCGCTTTCGAGATCGACCCGTATGCCCAGCTCCCGGCTCCACATCTGCTGGATGGCCTCCATGATCAGCCGGTTGGTCGCGTCGGTGTTCATCAGGAGGGTGAGGACGGGAAATCCCCGGCCGCCGGGATAGCCGGCCCGCGCGAGGAGCCGGCGGGCGGCACGGAAATCGGTCGGAACGGAGGCGGACGAGACATACCCCCCCGTGCCCGGCGGCACGAACGCGTGGGCGGGC
>JBOHXF010000133.1:0-9439 GCA_050737455.1 Opitutaceae bacterium
GAAAAGGGGGGCTCCCGCGTGCTCAGCGGACGACCTGGCTCGCCACCCGCCGTTTCGGGGCAGGCGAAGTCACGACCGGTCCCTTGCCTTCGAACGACCGGCGATCGGCAGGCTCACCGGCCGCCGCTGCGCCGCGGCCCGGTAGATCGCCTCGAACAGTTCGACGGTCCGCCGCCCGTCCTCGCCGGTGATGGCCGGCGGCCGGCCCGTCAGCGCAGCCTGCAGAAAATCGCGAACCTGGATTTCATGGAAGTGGGCCATCGGTTCGATGGACCGGAAAAGCCGCTCGTCATCGACTTTCCAGCCCGCAACCTGGTCCGCCTCGCCAGGAATCGTCCAGACGTCGTTGAACGGCGGATCGCCGATGGAGGTCATTCCGGCGATGAACATCGCCCCGCCGTCCGTCTGCACTCCGGCTGACGCGCCGTTGGACCCATGAACGGAAACGCGGGCATGGATCGCTGGATTCTGGCTGTTGCTCACCAGGATCTGGCCCAGCCCGCCATTCCGGAACTTCACGACCGCGACCGCGGTGTCCTCGACCTCGATATAAGGATGATTGAAGTTGGCCCAGTAGCCGAACACCTCCTCCGCCTCGCCCATATACCACAACAGGAGGTCCAATTGATGCGGCGCCTGGTTCACGAGCACGCCTCCCCCCTCGCCCGCCCAGGTTCCCCGCCAGGGATCGCTTCGGTAGTAGGCTTCGTTCCGCCAGCCGAACATCGTCGCCGTGCCGAGGACCGGCCGCTCCAGCTTGCCTTCGTCGATCGCCCGTCGGATACGCTGGCACGGCGGATAGAAGCGCCGCTGGCACACCGTCCCCAGAACCGCCTTCCCTTCGCGCGCCGCCGCGATCATCGCATCGCACTCTGAGACCGAAGCCGCCAGCGGTTTCTCCACAAGCACGTGAACGCCCGCTTTCGCCGCGGCGATCGCCGGCTCGGCGTGCCGGGGATGGGGCGTGCAGATCACCAACGCCTGGACGCCGGCTCCCGCGATCGCCGCCTCCACGCCGTCGAAGGTCCGGACGCCATGGCGGGCCGCGAAGGTGTCGCGCTTCTCCGAAGGCCGTCCGCACACGGCCACGAAATCAGACTCCGGGAGCGCCCGAAGCGCGGCGGCGTGAAGCCCCGCCACCTTTCCCGAACCGACGATGCCCGTTCTGAGCCGGCCCATCAGGGTTTAAGGATAACCTTCATGAGGCCCGGCTCGCGGGCGTAAAGCCGGTCGAACCAGGCGGGGCCTTCCTCCAGCGGCGGAGTCGCCGAAATGAACTTCGTCACGTCGATCTTCCCCCGCGCGATCAAATCGAGGCAGGCCGGGTATTCCCCTGCGGACGCGCACGAGCCGATCAGCGTCACCTGCCGGGTCACGACGGATTGCAGCGGAAGATCGACCCGCGGCTCCAAGTTGCCGACCAAGGTCACGCTGCCTCCCTTCCGCACGCCTTCGACCGCCGTCCGGACCGTGGCGTCCAGGCCGACCACCTCGAAGGCGGCGTCGGCGCCTCGGCCGCCACTAAGTTCGCCAATCCGCGAAACGGCGCCGGAGCCCGAGCGCACCGCATCGGTGGCTCCGAGCCGCAGCGCCTGTTCGAGGCGGCCCTGGTCCAGGTCCAGGGCGATGATCCGGCCGCAGCCGGCCGCTTTCAGCGCCTGAACCACGAGCAGTCCGATCATGCCCGTGCCCACCACCAGGGCCGTCGCATTCAGCTCCAAGGGTGTCCGCTCCACGGCGTGGACGGCGACGGAAACCGCTTCGACCATCGCCGCCTGCTCGAAACCCAGGCCGTCCGGGATGCGGTACAGGATCCGCTCGGGAACCGCCACGAATTCCGCGAAGGCCCCGTGGCGCCGGTACTCGGCGCAGGACACGCCGAGCACGCGGCGCTCCTCGCACAGATTCACCTCGCCACGGCGGCAATAAAAACAGCGCCCGCAGGACACGGTCGAGTCGAACGTGACGCGCTCGCCGACTCTCCATCCCGCGACTCCCGCCCCCAGCTCCGCGATTTCCCCGGCCGCCTCATGGCCCATGACGATCGGGGGAATCCTCCGGCCCGTGCTACCGTCGAATCCGTGCACGTCGCTGCCGCAGATTCCGCAAGCCCGGACCCGCACGAGGACCTCGCCCGCACCGATCTCGGGGCGCGACACCTCTACGAGTTCGAGCCGCCGATAGGCTTCCAGGACAAGCGCCTTCATGGGCCGGCCAGCGTGCCCTGAACTCGGCCGCAAAAGCGAGCCAACGTTGCGTGCGTCAGCCTTTGGTGGCCGCATTTGCGGCCAAACGCGGTCCGGATTTCTCCCCAAAGGGATGACCGAATAGCTCTGTTAGACTCTGCATAAGGATTACTTGATCCAAATTGTCCGCCCGGCGCAGGGGCAGAGTGCGGTGAATTCGCCCACGTTATTTATTCGCTCTTCCATAGACGGTTGATCGCAGCAAGGTCCGGATCGCAAGCGGCGGGGGTTCACCGACCGGTCCGGCGAATGGCCCCCGCGCCTCCGGAGTCTGGAGGCGCCCGACCGCACCGGTGCGCGCGTTCAGCGGCGGAGGAATGCGCGGATCGGCGATCCGTCGCCTCCGGCGATCCGCAGCGGGAGGGCGATCAGCTCGTAGACGCCGGGCTCCGCGGCACGCAGGTCCAGGTTCTCCAGAATGATCACACCGGCCGCGTCCAGCGCGTGGTGGATCGGCATCGTCCGCGTGTCGACCTGATCGACCGAAGGCAGATCGAGCCCGATCAATCGGACTCCCTCCTGGCCAAGCCACGCCGGCACATCGGGCGCCAGGGTCGGGATATGCGGAGGAAACACCGCCTTGTCGTCGCAGGAGTTCGTGCGGATGAGAACCCGGGGCGTCGCGCGGGCGTCCAGCCCGGCGAACACTTCGCGGCCGATCGGGTCGCGGCCGGTCGCCGCGAAGACCCGCGCCAAACCGATGGTGATTTCCGGAGGAAGCTCGTCGATCCGGAGGCCAGCCTCATTGTAATGGTACGGAGCGTCCATGTGGGTTCCGCCGTGGACGCTCGTCGTGATCGCCCCCGCGTTGCAGGCCTTCCCGTCCCGGATGCGGCTCGTCAGCCGATAATCGAACGGGGTGTCGCCGGGCCAGGGGGCCAGGCGGTTGGAATGGGGATGCGTGATGTCGATATAGTTCATCGCGTCTTCGCCGCCATCGCCTATCCGCGCCGGAAGGCCGGGTTGCTGATTAATGAAGCGATCTGTCGGCGGATCCCCGCCGGCACCCGATGGTCCGCCGGACGCCCCCGTGCAGGATCCGCCAATGCGGCGATCACAAGCAGAATCGTCAAGGCGGGGCATTTCACGCGAATTAGGGGCTATCGCCGACCGGATAACAATCGCCCATCGGCCAATCATGCTGCTCTCCGGCCAACACCCTTGGCAAATCGTAAATTGGTCGGGTCGGGGAGATTCGAACTCCCGATTGCTTGGTTAGCCTTGAGAAAAAGGCGTTCCCCTCTGAAAAACACAATAAGAAGCACTCAAAAACACCAAAGTGTGTTATGACTTGATTATGACTTTGGAGCCCCCATTTTATCGCGAGAAATGCCGGCCAAGATCGAACCAACGTCAGATTCGAACAAAAAGTTCCTTGCGCCCGGCCATCCCCGGAAAGACTGACAATGGCATCCCTCCATCGAGATCCGCGCGGAAAATCTCCTTTCTGGTATGTCTCCTATCGCACGCCGGACGGTCGCCAATGCTTCCGGTCAACCAAAGAAACCAACCGGACAAGGGCGGAGGCGTTCGCAGCCGCCATCGAGGCGAGCTTGGGCAAAGCGAAGATCGGCTCATTCACTGAAACGGCGGCCCGCGCCATCCTCTCCGATTTGTACCAGAAGGTCAGCGGCCACGCGCTGCGATTCACCACCGTCAAGGAGTGGTTCAACTCGTGCCTGGATCGGGTTCAAAAACATCGGGGAAGGACGACCCACGACCGGTACAAAGCGATAACGGAGCGTTTCCTGGAGTTTCTCGGGCCCGAGCGGGCCAAGGCTCCTCTCGAATCCCTCCAAGCCGAGGAAATCCAAGGTTTTGCCGACAGCCGGCTGGCAGAAGGCCGCTCAGGCAAGACGATCCAGAACGACCTCAAGCCCATCGGCAAATTCCTGAACGACGCCGCGCGCAAGGGCCTGATCCTGAAAACGCCGATGGGTGCGGTGGAGATACCCGAAGCGACTGGCGAGACCCGGGACCCGTTCTCCGAATCGGAGCTTTCTGCCCTCCTGAATTACCTGTCGGCTTCCTCGGCCGAAACAGGGGCAAGACTCCCTGCGGCCGAGACGGCTGCCCGCCGCGATTGGAAGACCGCAGTGAACCTGGGCCTCTATGCGGGCACCCGTCTGGGCGACTGCACCAATCTGCGCTGGTCCAATGTTGATTTCGCCAGGAAGCAAATCCGCTTCACCCCAGAGAAAAGCCGGAAAAAGGAGGAACTGGTGGTGCCGATGCACCCCGACCTGGAGAGCTATCTATTGGCGCTCCCGTCGTCGGACAAACCCGATGGCTACCTCTGCCCCACCCTAGGAGGCGCACAGGCCGGCCACCGCGCCTCCCTTTCCCGAGACTTCGGTGCCATCATCGAGGCCGCCGGCATCGACCGCCGGGCGGGACGCGAAAAGGTCGGCAAGGGCCGGACGTTCTTCCGCCTGGGCTTCCATTCCCTGCGCCACACGTTCAATTCGATGATGGCCGATGCCGGCGTTTCCATCGAACTGCGCGCCAAGCTCACTGGGCACACGACGCTCGCGATGAATGACCGCTACACCCACCTTGCCGACGCTACCAAGCGGCGGGCCATCGAGGCTATCCCGTCGCTTGCGAAAAATTCAAGCGGGTCAAAGACATAGGTTCTGAATGTCCGAAATTTGTTATCATTTTCCGCGCCCCGTCCCTCAAGTAGACGTTGTGGGCCGTGCCCCGTCCTCCAAACAACCGCACTGATCGAGCAAGGCCATTGTATGGAATCACCGGCCACCCGTGGCAATTCGGATCAAAGCGCAGACCCGCTTCGCCGAAAAGAGATCGCGGACCTGCGTCGTGATATCGAGAACCTTGAAATTCAAAAGGGGCTCAAGGAGCAGGAACTGAAGAAACTTCTGGCCCGGCCGAAGTCACTTTTTGAATTCGCCTCGCAAAAGGGCGATGGGGCCGTCGCCCTGAGCCTGGAAGAAAAGGTCGCTCTTTTCCTCGAACTCTTTGGTGCCCGGCGCGACGTATATCCCAAGTTCTGGGAAAATGCCGCCACCGGGATAAAGGGCTATTCACCCGCGTACAAGAACGACCGGCAGACGGGCGTGTCCGGAAAGATTTTCCTTCCACTGGACGAGCGGGCGGTAGAGGAACATCTCCGGGGCAACCAGGCGATTGGCGTTTACGCCCTTCGAACAGACGATTCGTGCATCTTTCTCGCGGCGGACTTCGACGGTGACGGATGGCGGGAAAATGTCCTCGCCTACCATGAAGCTGCTGAGAAATTCGGTGTGACAGCCGCAATCGAGCGGTCCCGGTCGGGCAACGGCGCCCATGCCTGGGTTTTCTTTGCCGAATCCGTTCCGGCGGCGGCGGCAAGAAGCCTCGGGACAATCCTCCTCGCCAAGGCTTCGTCCATGCGCCCAACGATGAGCCTGGACGCCTACGACCGCCTGTTTCCAAACCAGGATACGATGCCCAGGGGCGGCTTTGGCAACCTCATCGCCCTTCCCCTGGCCGGAAAGCCCAGGAAGATCGGAAACACCGTCTTTCTCGATGAGAGCCTGGAGCCATACCCGGACCAATGGGGATTCCTGGGCGCAGTCGAGCGCCTCGCCAGGGAGGACCTGGACAGGATTCTCGGTCAGACCAGTCCGATGACGGCGCTGGCGCCAGTCCGGAATGATGACATCGCCTTTGCCCTGGAAAGCGATGAATGCGCGCTGGATTTGTCCCGACCTCCAATCAGGACGGGAATGATCTCCGGCCAAGTGACCCTCCGGTTCGACTCCCGGTTGCACATCCCCCGCGCCGTACCCAGCGCCATCCTCGCCGCCCTCAAGCGACTGGCGACGTTTGCCAACCCCGAATTTCACCGAAAACTTCGGTTGCGCTTTTCGACCTACGACACGCCGCGATTCATCTTCGCAGGCGAGTGGCATCCCGACCGCCTCGTCCTTCCCCGTGGCTCCATGGACGAAGCGGTTGCCATTCTGGAATCCGCCGGCGCCACCGTCGCGATCCAGGATGCGCGCCCCGTCGGAAAACCGGTGCGGTGGACTTTCCACGGCGAACTGCGTCCCGAACAAGCAGCGGCCGTTCAGGAGATGGCCAAACACGACTACGGAGTTCTCTGTGCCCCGCCGGGGGCCGGCAAGACCGTCATGGGCTGCGCCCTTATCGCCCGCCATCTAACATCCACCCTCGTCCTCGTCCACCGCACGCTCCTCCTCGATCAATGGCGCAAGGAGGCAGGACGCTTTCTTGGAATCGTCAAGCGCAAGGAAATCGGAATCTGGCGCGGGGCGACGCGCCGGCTCACCCGGAAACTCGACATCGCCATGCTGCCGAGCCTCACCCGCGTGGAGAACTATGCCGCGCTATTCGAGGGATATGGGCTCGTGGTCGTGGACGAATGTCATCATGTGCCGGCCGCGACCTTCGAGGCCCTTCTCAAAGCCTGCCCCTGCCGAAAGATCGTCGGCCTGACCGCAACCCCTGTCCGAAAAGACGGCCTTGAGAAGCTCCTCCACCTGCAATGTGGCCCCATTCGCCACGCGATCCACGTTTCGCCCGACGATACCGCGCCAAGAATTGCGTATGTCAGGCGAAGCTCATTCCACGTGCCGGACATACTCGGACCGCATCCACCGATCCATTTGGTCTGGGAGGCCCTTGTCGCCGATACCGGACGCACCAGGCAAATTGTCGCGGACATTCGCGCCTCACTTGACGAGGGCCGATGTCCGCTGGTCCTTTCGGATCGCCGGGCTCACCTGGATAAACTCGAAGCCGAACTCGCGGCCCAAAATGGAAGCCCGGACACGGCAGTCTATCGGCTCGAAAGCGGCATTGGAAAGAAGCAGCGGGAAGCGATCCGGACTGAAATCGACCGCCGGTTCGAAACCGGAGAGAAATTCGTCCTTCTCGCCACGGCCTCCCTGATTGGCGAAGGTTACGACCTTCCCCGGTTGGACACGCTCTTCCTCGCGATGCCTCTCTCTTTCAAAGGCCGGCTGGTCCAGTACGCCGGCCGGCTTCATCGCCCCCACGCCGAGAAGCGGGAGGTTCGCGTGTACGATTACCTCGATGAGGGCAACCCGCTCACGATCGCGATGTTTCGCCGCAGGAGCAGCGCCTACCGGCAGATGGGATATAGCGTGATCCTGGACAAGGAGGCGGCGCCCAACCAGATCGATTTTCGATGACTGTGGACGAACAGCAGGAATTTCTGTTTGCCGCAGGTGACAAGCTCCAACTCGGCTTGCCCCAGTCCGACGATCCGCTGGTCTCCGACATAGCGAAGGCATGGGGCCTCCCCATTGGTAAGAAGGTTCGCGTTCATCTGAAGGATGGCGAAAGCCTGCCCGTGCTTGAAGGGCGCCTGGAATTGGACTCGGCACCCGACGTTCCATTTGACCCCCGGCAATCGCTCAGCCTGCGCATCCGGGGGTACGTGTTTTCGAGCCGGGCAATTGCCGGATGGGTCGCGGCGGAGTAACCGCGCCCAAGTCCGCTGAAGGTGCTACAATGGCTCGCAGTTGGCTTGTCCACACCTGCCAATGCTGCCTGCAAACGCTTGACAGCTTCGGCAGGTAGTATTTTACTACTTTCATGATCCAATCGATGCCCGTTAAACTTTCTGGCGCCTTGGTCGCGGACGCCCGTAAATCGGCCAAGGCGTTGCATCGCTCGCTCACTGGTCAGATTGAGCATTGGGCTTCACTGGGGCGCGCCGTCGAGTCGCAGCTGCCCGGAGATGCGCTCGTTCACCTCCTCGATCGCATTGGTGGCACAATGAAAATCAGCCAGGTAGCGGAGGCCAGCCAAAGGCAGGAGGTCACGGCGGCACTTGCGGAATTTCTCGGAAAACCAACGGACACTGCCTGGCTGCGCGAGGTCAGCGCCCGGGGCGTGCCGCTCTACGGCACCGTCGCGGGCGCACCTGGCCGGATCGAGCGTCTGAATCCGGACGGATCGCGAGAAATCGTCCGTTCGCCCTCAATCGACAAACCACGAGTTGTCGGCTGACTTCATGGCGACCTCGCCACCCAGCGACGTTTTTGCGCAATTGACGGATCTGACGCGGACGAAGGGACCGCTTCTTCTCGCGTTGGTCGGGCCGAACGGCGCGGGCAAGAGCACGTTCTACGAGCGGCACCTCGACAAAATCAACTTGCCGTTCATCAACGCCGATTTGCTAGCCCGTGCGCTGATCGACGCGGGAGCACCCGCAGGCGAAGCGACCGAGAGGCTTGCGGCTGAACTTGCGGAAGCACGGCGCCGGGAGATGGTGGCGAAGCGCGAGAGTTTCATCACGGAGACCGTCTTTTCCGACCCGGTCGGGGCGAAGGTGCAGGCGCTGAGAGACGCGCAGGCGGCGGGCTACACGGTCATCATCATTTTCCTTTGCGTGGACTCGGCCGAACTGACCGCGTTGCGCGTGGAAAGCCGCGTGCGCGACGGTGGCCACAGCGTGCCTCCCGAAAAGATCGCCGGACGCTACGAACGGATGCGACAAAACGTGAAGACCGCGCTGACTTTTGTGGACTTTGCCATCGTGGTCGACAATTCGTCCTTTGAGGAGCCGCTGCGAGCGGTCGCTGCAACCGCGGGTGGGAAGGTAATCTATCGCGCTTCTCCCCTCCCGTGGTGGACGCTGGACGTATTGCCCAAGGCAGAGGGTGGCTAGCGATGACTGAGAAAGGCCCGCACATCTGTGCACAGCCGTGGATGGGTCCATGGATGTCCACTGACGTATATATTGCTTAGCGATGTATCTGGCGTGGCCGAGCGTGATGGAGCCGAGATTGCGGGACGGGCCTGTCGAGGCCATGCTGGATACAGCGCGATTGAACTAAGCCGCTGACAGGACGGACCTGGAACTACAGGGGAAAGTAACGGCGGGCTCGCTGGGGTGAAGCGCGGTCACCGGGCGGACGAGCAGAGGGGTGAGCGATTCGGGCGTTGGCCGGGCGGGATCGCGTTGGAGGATCGGGTCAAGGGTCGAGCGGGAAGCCGCGCGGCGAGCATGGGCTGGGAAGATGGCGACGGCGACGCCGTTGCCAGAGCGAAGGCTGTGGCGGCGAGAGCGCAGGATAGGATGAGGGCGAGCCACTACGAGGAATCGAGAATCGGAACCGGAGGGATGAGGCGGCGATGGCGGGCGGGGACCCGTTCCACCAAGACCCAATCGGTATTTTGATGGCAGTGCGGAC
>JBOHXF010000134.1:0-7441 GCA_050737455.1 Opitutaceae bacterium
TATGAGCTGGGCAGAGGGGCGATGGGCGTCGTCTGGCTGGCCCGCGAGCGCCGCCTGGAGCGTTTGGTGGCCCTCAAGCTGATCCGGACCGGCTCGGATCCGCACCTCAGCCAGCGCCTGTTGCGAGAGGGTCAGGCAGCGGCGCGCCTCCGGCATCCGAATATCGTCGCGGTCCACGCCCTCGGCGGTTCCGGCACGTCCGCTTACCTGGCGATGGACTTCATCGAGGGCGGCAATCTGGAGACGCGGGTGCGGGCCAAACCAATGCCTCCGCGCCAGGCCGCCGCGCTCGTCGCCAAGCTGGCGGGCGCGCTGGCCCACGCGCACGCGGCAGGAGTTCTTCACCGCGACGTCAAGCCGTCGAACATCCTCCTCGATCCGGACGGCGAGCCGCAACTGGCGGACTTCGGATTGGCCGCGCCGCTCGACGGGGCGGGGGATCTGACGCTCCCGGGAGTGGTCGCCGGCACGCCGGCATACCTTGCGCCGGAGCTCCTGAAAGGCGCCGAACGCGCCTGTCCGCAGACGGACGTATACGGATTGGGCGCCGTGCTCTACGCCTGCCTGACCGGGCGGCCGCCCTTTGCCGGCGACTCCGTCGCTTCCCTGCTCTCCCAGGTCGCGTCGAACGATCCCCTCGCGCCGCGCTTGTTCCAGCCCGGCCTCCCCCGCGATCTCGCGACGATCTGCCTCAAATGCCTGGAAAAGCCGGCCGACCGCCGGTATGCGTCAGCCCGCCAATTGCAGGAGGACCTGGAAGCGTTTCTCGATCGCAGGCCCATCGCCGCCCGGCCCGTCGGACGCCTCGGCCGGGCCGCGCGGTCCTGCCGGCGCCATCCCGCGCTCGCGGCTTCGAGCGCCCTCGCCGCCGTGCTGCTCCTTGCGCTCGCGATCGGCGGGCCTCTGATGGCCCTGCGGCTCGCGCGCAGCCGGCGGGCGGCGGTTGAGTCCGAGTCGCGGGCGCGGCGCGCAGAGGCGGCCACGCTGGAACGGTTGCGCGACTCGCTGCTGGCGCGCAGCCGCGCCTTGCAGCTCTCCGGCCGACGCGGCCAGCGGGACGATGCGCTCGCGGCGGCGACGGAAGCGGCCAGAATCCGAGGAGGCCTGGACGCGCGCGACGCGGTGATCGCCGCGCTGGCCGAGCCGGAATTCGTATCGATCCGGAAGTTCGCCATCCGGCGGGATTTTTTCGGCGTGATCGCCTTCGACGCGGATCACGACCGCTACGCGCTGGAAACAGCCCCGGGCCGGATCGAACTCCGGCGCCTGAGCGACAACCGCCTGATCCAGGCGTTGCGCGGCCCGCCGATTCGGTTGTTGAGCCTGCCCACCTTCTCCGCCGATGGCCGCTGGCTGGCGGCCCGCAATGCGGCGGCCGAGGAACTCGTCTGGCGCGACGGCCGACCGGATCCGGTCCTCAGGATGGAGCACCGTCCCTACGTTCTGGGCCGCCGCTTCACCGAATACGGGCGGCCGGAGGCGTTTTCGCCGGATGGCCGTCAGCTTGCGAGCAGTCTGCCCGGTTCGGGGGTGGCCTTGATCGCCACCAAAGACGGCCGCGAGATCGGCCGGATCCCCACCTCCGGAGCGGTCACGCATCTGGCCTACTCGCCGGACGGCCGCTGGCTCGCGATCGGACGCGGATTGGGAGGCACGAACGGGGAGAATCCCCCGTTCGTGCGGGTCTTCGACCGGACGCGGCGGGCGGAAACGGGCGGCATCGGGAAGGCGGGCTCCTTTCAGACGCTCTCTTGGTCGCCCGGCGGCGACCGGTTGCTGCTCACCGGCGAGGAAATCCGGGTCCTCGCCGTGCCCGATGGCAGCTTGCTCGCCCGATTCGACGATCCGTTCGCGATAAACGGCTTCTTCGGACCCGGCGGCACCACGTTGATTACGTCGGCCGGCAGCGGCTTGGCGACGGTATGGAACATCGACACCGGGCGACGCCTGCTGGAGGCGGAGCTGGGCGCCGATCCGGAAATCTCGGTGAGCCGCGACGGCCGGACCATCGCCAAATCCATCGGAGCCGGATCCGTGGGGCTGTATGGCCTGGAGATGCCCCGGGTAGTCCACGCGTCGCCGATCGCGGGCACCGAGAGGACCAGCGTCCTCAGCGCGGCCGTTTCGGTGGTGGATTACTCCCCCGACGGACGGTGGCTGGCCACGGCCGATTGGGGCGGTGTCCAGCTGCGGACCGCCGGCGGCGCAATCCTCGCCGCAAAGCCGGTGGGTTCGCGCCTCGATTACTGCTCCGTCCGCTTTTCCAGGGATGGGCGCAGCCTCCTCCTCGGCACGTCGGAACTCGGCTTCGTCCGCGTCCCCATAGAAACTCCGCAGCGGGGGGCTCCTTCGCTCGGTCCGAGCGTCACGATCGACCCCGAACGGGGCTTCTTCATCACCGACGTCTCCTCCGATGGTTCGAGGGCGCTCCTCAGCTCGCCGTTCGCGTCGGGAATGGCCAAGATCGTTTGGCTGGACGGATCGTCTCCGTCCAAACGCTGGAAGCTCAATGGCGCGGCCGGCGGGGCCTTTGTCGATGGAGGCCGGGATGTGGTGGTCAACAGCCTGGAATCCGACCACGGCGCGCCGATCGAGATTCGCGATGGGTTCACCGGAGCCCTTCTTCGGACCGTGCCGTATTCCCACGGCGCGCATGCGCATGCGAGCGGAAACGGTTCGCTGGTCGTGCTTGGCGTCGGGCCTGGCCGGACGGTCCTCCTGCACGCCGCCGATTGGTCGCCGGGGCCGTCCCTGCCGGCCGAAGTCCAGGGCCGGGAGTTTCAGGCGGCGATTTCCCGCGATGGAAAGTGGCTCGCCTTCGGCGTGGCGGACCAAGCGTGCCTCGTGCGCGCGGCCGACGGGGCGATGCTGGCCCATTTGCGCTCGCCGCAGACCGGCACGTATCTGCCGGGCCTGGCGTTTTCACCGGACGGAGCCCGGCTCGCCTTGTGGTGGGACGACAGCGTGCTCACGGTCTGGGACCTGCGCGCGCTCCGGCGCAAACTCGCGGCTCGCAACCTGGATTGGTGACCGGCCCGCTTTGGCGCCGTCCCCCACGACGATTTTCATTTCGGGCGAGAGTCAACGGACGGAACGGGAACGGCGCGTGATGGTCGTTCGTTGACGGATCCTTCGAAGGCTCGCCAAAACGAACCGACCCATTTCCCGGTGGTCGCCAACGGAACTAGCGGAAGCAGGTTGTTTTGCCGGGGCGCACTACCGGGAGCTGAGTTCGAAAAGGTGGCGCAATTCCACCTCCAGTTCCGAACGATCCGCCAGCGTCTCCGCCACCTCGGCGCGGATAAGCTCGGCGAACCGGCGAGACAAACGGTGGATGAGCAGGGCGACCTGCCCGCGCCTGCACCCCAACGCGACGCTCAGGCGCTCGTACTCGCCCGCCGCGGGCGACTCGGTGATGTAAGGCCGGAGCGCCTCGAAGGCCGCCGTCTTGCCGGCCACCTCCTGTTCCGCGCTCAGGCGGCTCCAGGCCGCCTCCAAAAGGCCGCGCGCCCACGCAACTTCGTAGGCGATTGCCGGATCGCTTCCCGAGGATGGAAGCGCCGCCAGCTCCCGCTCCCCGTCCGCGGCGTCAAACGACACGGCGGCCGCCAACCCGAGCCGCTTGTCCGCTTGCCGCACGCGCCGCTCGTTCGCCAGATAGTTTCTGAGCAGCGTGAGCAGAAAGGCCCGGAAGCTGCCGCGGCTGGGATCGGCGCGCCTGATCCATCCTTTTTCGAACAAGTAGACGAAGAATTCCTGGGTGAGGTCCTCCGCGTCGGCGGGAGAAAGCCCGCTGCGCCGGATGAATACGTAAATCGGACGCCAATGCTTGCGGCAAAGCCGTTCCAGTGCCCGGGCTCCGTCGCCATCGGCCTTTCCGGCCGCAAGAACGAGGCTCCAAACAGTGCTGGCGAAGCCGTCGGATGTCGCCGACGCGCCGTCCGGGGTCAACGGGCCGCTCATCGCCGGGATGCCTAACAGGCTTCCCGCCGCCAGGGCGAGCTTTTATGAAATCCGGTCAGCGGCCTTCGGTGCGCCGACTTCGGCGGGATTGGCGAACGGGTGGACCTGGCGAGGCCCCGCCTCAGATCTCAAAATCGGAGAATTTCATTAGGTTGCAGCGCGCTTTCGAACTTGAGGAATGAAGGTCGGCTAGATGGGACGCCCTTACGCGAGGCTGAAGCGGCGGCGCGCCAGGGCGAGGGCGGCGAGGGAGGCAGCGAGGAGAAGGAGGGAGGAGGCCGTGTCGGGGACGGAGCCGCCGGTGCCGGCCGCTGCGAAGGTGCCTTCGATGGTGAGATCGTAGCTGCCCAGGCTCAGGTCGGTCTGGTCGTCGTTGTGGCTGGCGTTGTTCATCACCAGGGTCTCCGAAAAGAAGCCGGTGGCCGCGTCGGTGTTGAAGTCGATCTGGAAGTCCGACTGCTGGCCGGCCGCCAGATCGTAGCTGGCGTCGCCCGCGAAGCTGAAGGGCGTGCCGTCCAGGCCGGTGGTGTCGAAGGCGCCCAGCAGTTCGTCGGCCGGGCCAGTGACGTCGTTGAAGATGTCGAGATCGGCGTCCAGCACGCCGCTGCCGGAGGTCACCGTGCCTAGGTTGAGGGTGCCCGAGTCGGCGCCGGTGGAGGCGAACGAGTAGGCGCCGGGATCGAGATCGATGGCCGCTTTGGCCAAGGCGTCGACTGTCGCCGAAAAGGCCACCGTTTGGGACCCGATCGCCGCATCGCCCAGGCCGCTGCCGTTGATCGCCTCGGTTTCGAAGTCGACGCTCGCCGAGCCGCTGTAGGCGCCGGCGGAGCCCGCCGTGAATTTGACCCCGAGCGCATTGCTGGAATCGCCCTGCGCCAACCCGGTGATGGAACCCGAGCCGGATAGCCCGGAGTCGACCGTCCCGAAGACGGCGCCCAGATTCTCAGTATAGCCTCCGGTGCTTGGCGCGCTGTTGGTGACAGCCAAACCCGTGTTGACGGTCGTGCCCACCCGCAGCGTGCCCAGGTTCACCGCAGGCGGCAATGCGCTCGCCTCGGCAGCCTGATAGACGGCGCCCTGCACGTTGACCGTCTGCGCGCCAAGGCTAGTCGTGCCGAGGCCGCTGCCGTTCACCTCGTTCGAGGTGAAGGCCAGGGTCGCGCTGCCCGACACCGCCCCGGCCGCGCTTGTCGCGAGGCCGACCGCGATCCCGGTGCTGCTGCCTTGCGCGGCCACATCGCTGATCGAGCCGGTGGCTGTGGCCGATCCGCTCGTGCCCTGCACCGTGCCGCCCAGGGTCTCGGTGTAGCCACTCGTGTCCGGTGCGGAGTTGGTGATGGTCAGGTTCTGGCTCAGCGTCCCGCCGATCCGGACGTTCCCCAGGTTGATCGGATTGTCCGTCGGCGCCACGCCCGCCTGCGCGAGCTGGTAGGCCGCGCCGGTCACGTTCACCGTCTGCGAGCCCACGCTCGCCGTCCCGAGCCCGCTGCCGTTGATCGCCTCGGTCTCGTAGCCGACCGTCGCGGTGCCGGCAAGCGCCCCGGCGCTGCTCGTGTTGAGGCCGACCGAGATCGCGGTGCTGCTCGCCCCTTGCGCCAGCCCGGTGAACGAGCCGCTCGCCGTCGCTGCCCCGCCCGTGCCGGTCACGCTCCCGCCCAGAGTCTCGGTATAGCCGCCCGTGTCCGGGGCCACATTGCTGACCGTCAGCGCCTGCGAGGCGGTGTCGCCCACGTGAAAGTTGCCCAGGTTCACCGGCGAGGCCGTGCTCCCCTGCGCCACATGATAGACCGCGCCGGTCACGGAGATGCTTTGGCTGCCCAAATCGGTGGTGACCCCGCTATTGTAGGATCCGTCGGAGGCCAGGGCGATCGTGGCCGTGCCACTTTTGTTTCCGGCGGTCGCGGTGTTCATGCCGACGACAAGGCTGCTGCTGTCGGTATCCCCTGCCTGCAGGCTCGTGAACGAGCCGTTGGCCGTCAGGCCGGGCGCACTCGTGCTGATCGATGCGTTCAATCCCTCGGCCGGCCCGGTCGCGGTGTTGGAGATCGTCAACGCCTGGGTCGGCGAGGTCGCGCCGATCCGGACATTGCCCAGGTTCACCGGGTTGGGCGCGGCGGCGCTGGCCGAGGCCAGATTCCCGACTTCCGCCTCGACGATCAATCCGCTCACCGCCGCCGACTGTTGCGGCAGGGCGGTGATGCCCAGTCCGCTCGTGGTCGCTCCGTCCGAGGCCAGGTTCACCAGCACGTTCGCGCTGACGGTCCCAGCGTTGCTGGTGTTCAGGCTCACGCTCAGATCATTGAGGCTTGTCTGCCCGGCCGACAGATTGGTTATGGAACCGGAACCGCTGAGCAGGCTCGCGCTCGTTCCGTTAAAGCCGGCGATCGTCGCGTCCAGCCCCTCGGAATAGGCCCCCGCCGGCGCGGTGTTGGTCACGCTTAGGTACTGCGCGGTGCTCGATCCCACCAGCACCTTGCCGAAGTCGATCGTGCCGAGGCTCGCCGAAGCGAGATTGTAGGCCGCGCCGGTCACGCTCACCGTCTGCGAGCTCACGCTCGCCGTGCCCAGCCCGCTGCCATTGATCGCCTCGGTCTCATAGCCCAAGGTGGCCGTGCCGGACAATGCTCCAGCCGTGCCCGTGTTCAGGCCGACGGTGATCGCGCTGCTGTTGCCTCCCTGAGTCACTCCCGTGAAGGATCCCGAAGCTGTGGCCGCCCCGCTGGTGCCGGTGACCGACGCGCCGAGGTTTTCCGTGTACCCGCTCGTGTTCGGCGCCACGTTGCTCACCGTCAGCGCCTGCGAGGCGGTGTCGCCCACGTGAAAATTGCCCAAGTTCACCGGCGAACCCGCGCTTCCCTGCGCCGCCTGATACACGGCACCCTGCACGTTGACGGTCTGTGTGCCAAGGCTGGTCGTGCCAAGGCCGCTGGCGTTCACGGCATTCGAGGTGAAGGCCAAGGTCGCGCTGCCCGACACCGCTCCGGCCGCGCTTGTAGCGAGGCCGACCGCGATCCCGGTGCTGCTGGCCTGCGCCGCAACGTTGCTGATCGAGCCGGTGGCCGTGGCCGATCCGCTCGTGCCCTGCACTGTGCCACCCAGGGTCTCGGTGTAGCCGCTCGTGTCCGGTGCGGAGTTGGTGATGGTCAGGTTCTGGCTCAGCGTCCCGCCGATGCGGGCATTCCCCAGGTTGAGGGGATTGTCCGTCGGCGCCACGCTCGCCTGCGCCAGTTGGTAGGCCGTCCCGGTCACGTTCACCGTCTGCGAGCCCACGCTGGCCGTGCCCAGCCCGCTGCCGTTGATCGCCTCCGTCTCGAAACCCAGAGTGGCCGTGCCCGTGAGCTGCCCGGCGCTCGCCCCGTTCAACCCGACGGAGATCGCCGTGCTGCTCGCTCCTTGGGCCACGCCCGTGAACGAACCGCTCGCGTTCGCCGCTCCGCTCGTGCCCTGCACCGTACCGCCCAGGGTCTCAGTATAGCCG
>JBOHXF010000135.1:0-2350 GCA_050737455.1 Opitutaceae bacterium
GTTGTATACGGCATTGATCATGGGGCTCCCGGGCGCCCCCGCCAGGATGACCTCCATCGCCTTGGCCGGGTCGACGCCGGTTCGTTCCATGAGGCCGAGCGCCTCCGCCAAGGAAGCCGCCTGGACCCCGGCAAGGAAGTTGTTGAGAAGCTTGACCCGGGCGCCGCTACCGGGGCCGCCGACGTGCACGATTTTCCCGCCCATCGGAGCCAGGATCGTACGGGCCGATTCGACGACGGCGGCGTCCCCGCCGACCATGAAGACAAGTTCGCCGGCGGCCGCCTGGGGCTTGCTGCCGGTCACCGGCGCGTCCAGGAAGCGGGCCTCCTCGGATTCGACGGCCCGGCGAAGATCGAGATTCCAGGCGGGGGTGAGCGTACTGCACTCGATCGCGAGCGTTCCGGCGCGGAGGCCGGCCAGGGCGCCGTCGTGCCCCAGCCACAGGGCGCGGGAGGCGTCGTCATCGGCAACCATCGAGACGACGGCGTCAGCGTTCTCGGTCGCCTCGCGCGGCGTCGCGGCCCAGCTCGCGCCCTCGGCGACGAGGGTTTCCGCCTTCTCTCGGGTGCGGTTATGGACCGTGAGCGGAAAGCCTGCTTGGAGGAGCCGTCGGGCCATGCCGGAGCCCATGATGCCGAGACCGAGAAACGCGACGCGAGGGCGGGTGCTCATGCCGCATCCTGCCTCAGCTCCATCCGAGGGGCAAGCCGCCCCGTTCGGCCGTTTTCCCGTTGACCCATCGGCTAGCTTTGGGCTCAGATTAACCCTTCGCCCGACGGAAGGGCCGCGACGGCGGCCGCCCGCAAGCACCCGGAGAGGTGACAGAGTGGTCGAATGTGCATGATTGGAAATCATGTGTACCCGCAAGGGTACCGAGGGTTCGAATCCCTCCCTCTCCGCCATTTTCCTCCTCTGACGAGGAAAAACCCGAAGCCAGGTTGCCCGGTTGACACGGCAACCTTGGCATGAACCACGAAAATATGTTCTCCGTCAGCCGGTTCAAGAACCGGAATGGCGTGTTCTCTTGGCGGGTCGGTGGCAGCCTCCACGGCGTCCGTATCCGCCGCAATTTCAAGACCCAGGAAGAGGCTGCCGCCGAAAAGGCGGCCCTTGAATTGAAGGCCATGCAGTCCGCATCAGGGCTGCAATCCGCAACCACCTTCCTCGCCGCAGATCAGTTGAGGGAGGCTGAGGCGGTCTTTCGACGACTGGCGGGGCGCTCCCATCCGCTCTCGTTTTATGTGGATTTCGCGCTGGCGAACTACCGAGAGCCGGTGACGCAAGAACCTCTCACGGAAGCGGTCGCGGAATACGTGGCAACCAAGCAGCACGAACACGAGCAGGACCTGCTTTCCGAGCCGCACCTGACGCGCATGAAGCGCGATCTAAAACGGCTGGAGAAGCACTTCCCCAACGCCACCGTCGCGGAGCTGACAGGGGCACGCCTGGTGGGCTATTTTGAGGCGCGTAACGCGGCGATCAAGACCTACAACAATCGGCGCGGCATCGTCTCGACGTTTCTCAAGTTTGCGTTGCAACGCGATTGGATCACGGACAACCCGCTCGCGAAAATCCAGCCCCGGCGCATCAGGCTGCGGCGCGGCTGCGCCATCACCTTTGCTGCGTCGCAAGCTGCGGGACTCATGGCTCACGTCGAGGAGCATTACCCCGCACGCTGTGCCTTTCTTCGCCTTGTGCCTCTTCGCCGGCATCCGGCCCTGCCTCCGAACAGGGGAAATCCTCCGGCTCCGGCCTGCACACGTCAAACTCGACGCCAACCTGATCCGCATAGACGGCGAGGTCTCCAAGGTGCGCGAGCCGCGCAACGTCACGATTCAGCCCAACCTCGCGGCATGGCTCCGGGCCTATCCGTTGAAGACATTTCCGATCATCCCGGCTAACCTCCAGCACGTCCGCGAAAAGGTGGGCCAGAAATTCCCGCTCGCGCACGATGTCATGCGACATAGCTTCATCTCGATGTTCGTCGCAAAATTCCGCTCCATCGGCGAAGCGGCGCTGCAAGCGGGGAATTCCGAGAACATCATCCGCAAACACTACCTCGATCTGAAAACGACCGAGGAAGCCGAACAATTCTTCGGCATCCTGCCGTGCCATGCAGTCGCCTCGGCGGAGGAAAAGGCAAACGACACCGGGTCGCCAACGGCTATTGCGGCGTAAATGCAGCCAAGCCCCTGCTTGCCGCAATAGACCGGCAAGTAGGGCATGAAATCGTCGTCGAAAACCGACATGGCGGCGATGACTTGCGAAACGACGCCTCGTTTCGCTTTGATGAGACACCCTACCCCTTGCGGCTGGCCGCAATGGAAGGGCATTCGCAAATGCGACACAT
>JBOHXF010000136.1:0-4665 GCA_050737455.1 Opitutaceae bacterium
CTATTTTCCCCTGCGGAGCGGCGAACTGCGCGACGAGTTCCGCCGCCGGCTCACCGAAGCCGGAGTTCCCTGCCAGCCGATGACCGGGACCTACGCCCAATACCGCCGGCCCTACGTCCTCAGCGGCCTGTCCCACGCTTCTTCGGCCAGCCCGTTCCGGCCCGGGCCGGACTGGCCGGGACCGGGATATCGGGCCGGGGATTTCCCGCGCACCGAGGACCTGACCGCGCGGTTCGTGGCCATCCCCGTGGGCTTGAACTATTCGGAGGGAAACGCCGACCATATCGGCGCCGCCATCCGGAGGATCCACGCCGAACTGGACCTCGGCTGAACGCCCTCCCGGAGACGCCAGGGATTCGGCCGCGCCCAACCCTCGAATCGAGAACTCGCCATGCCTGAACCCAGAATCGTCGATTCCCATCAACACGCCTGCTGGCACCAGCGGGACGCCGACGGCTTGGTTGCGGACATGGACGAGCACGGCATCGCCTACGCATGGCTGCTGACCTGGAACATCGGCCCCGCCGAGGAGGATCCCGGCCATCACGTGCACCTCGACCCCGCGCTGGTCCGGCCGGACGACACCCATCCCGGCATCCCGTTATCCGAGCTGATCGCCGCCCGGGATAGGCATCCGGGCCGGTTCGTCCTGGGATACTGCCCCCATCCGGAGTGGCGACACGCGGCCCGGTTGCTCGAAAACGCCCACGCCATGCACGGGGCCCGTGTTTGCGGCGAGTGGAAATACCGCCAGCTTTTCGACGATCCGCGCAGTCTGGAAATCTTCCACGCGGCCGGACGCCTCGGGATGCCGGTGGTTCTGCATCTCGACGTCCCGTACCTCCGGACTTCGGCCGGGCTGGAATATCAGCCGTCCTGGTTCGGCGGCACGGTCGCGAACCTCGAGCGCGCCCTCGAGGCCTGCCCAGAGACCGTCTTCGTCGGCCACGCGCCGGGGTTTTGGCGGGAGATCAGCGGCGACGCCGACCGGGATTCGAGCGTTTATCCCGCCGGTCCTGTGATCGCCAACGGACGGCTCGGCCCGCTCTTCGATTCGCACCCCAATCTCTACGCGGATCTTTCCGCACAATCCGGCCTCGGCGCGCTGCGCCGGGACCCGAGCCATGCCGCCGCCTTCCTCCGCCGCCACGCCGACCGGCTGCTGTTCGGCAGGGATTACTACGGACGGGAATTGCGGCAGTTCCTGGATGGCCTGGCCCTGCCCCAGCCGGTCCTGGCCGCGATCGGCGGGGGCAACGCCGAGCGCCTGGTGGCCCCGCCGCGGCCCTGACCCCGCGGCGGAGGAGTCCTCCGCCGCCCGACCGCGAATCGGACGGCACGAGGGAAGAGACCGCTGCCGGACCCGGTTTCTCCGCCGTCCGGCGGCGGCGCGGCGAAAGTGCGGATTGACAAATAAGTCACCGAGCGGTTACTTTCTCTTCCGGCGGACCTCCCCCGCCCCGCATGAAATCCCCGGACCTTTCTCCGAGCCCTCCAGAAATTCCGCCGGCGGCCTACGCGGCGGTCTTCGCCGACGTGCTGGATTCCCTCGGCTTCCGCCACCAGACCCTGGGTCGCCCGATCCATCCGCTTACGGGCGCGACCCGGATCGCGGGCCGCGTCTACCCCGCCCGCGCGATGACGGTTTCGGAATGCCCCCGCGAACCCTATGCGCTGGAGATCGCCGCCGTGGAGGCGATGAAAAGCGGCGACGTGCTCGTGATCGATGCGCAGGACGATCAAACCTGCGGCTTTTGGGGGGAGCTCCTGACGACCGCCTGCCGGCACAAGGGCGTAGCCGGCGTCGTTATGACGGCCTGCACCCGCGACGCATGGAAGCTCAAGGCCATGGACTTTCCCGTCTTCGGCCTCGGCTATCACCCGGCCGACAGCAAGGGACGGGCCGAGGTCATCGCGATCGGCGAGCCGATCGCCATCGCCGGGGTCCGCGCGAAGACGGGCGACCTCATCCTCGGCGACGAGGACGGAATCGTGATCATCCCGTCCGAGGTCGCCGGGGAGGCGCTCCGGCTGGCCGCGGCGAAAATGTCCGAGGAAAATGCGGTCCGCGCGGCCCTGGTCGGGGGCCTGCCCATCGGCGAGGCGTTTCGCCGCTTCGGCGTGTTGTGAGCCGCCCGCCTCGACCTCCCCGGGTGCGGCGCGGGACGCCGCCCGGCCCCCGCTTCATCCGCGCGGAGGCGCAATCGCCGTGTTTTCCCTCGCGCACAAGTCGGCTCTGATCACCGGAGCCGGCTCCGGAATCGGCGCCGCGATCGCGGCGGTGTACGCGCGCGCGGGCGCGACGGTTTGGGTGGCCGATCGCGATGAAGCCGCCGGCCGGCAAACGGTCGCCGCCCTGCGGGGCGCCGGCGGAGCCGCCGAATTCACGGCGCTCGACGTCAGCTGCGCGTCCGAGTCCCTGGCTCTGGCGGCGCGTCTCCCGCCGTTCGACATCCTGGTCAACAACGCCGGAATCGGCCACGTGGGGAATCTGCTGGCCACGGCGGCCGAGGACCTCGATCGGCTTCATGCGGTGAATGTCCGCGGACCCTTCAACCTCTGCAAGGCCTTCGTCCCCTCCATGCTCGCCCGGGGCCGCGGCAGCGTCATCAATCTCGCGTCCGTCGGCGGTGTTCTGGCCGTGCGCGACCGGCTCGCCTACACGGCGACGAAGCACGCCGTCGTCGGACTGACCCGCGCTCTGGCGCTTGACCACTCCCACACCGGAGTGCGGTTCAACGCGATCTGCCCCGGCCGCGTCGAGACCCCCTTCGTCGAAGCCCGCCTGGCCGAATATGCCGACCGGGCCGCCGCATATAGGGAGATGGCCTCGACCCAGCTCAACGGACGCATGGCCCGGCCCGAGGAGATCGGAGCCGCCGCGCTTTATCTCGCCAGCGACGAATCGGCCATGGTCACCGGCTCCTGCCTGCTCGTCGACGGTGGCTGGAGCGTGGGCAAATAGGCTCCTCGCCCGCCGTCCCGATCCCGCCCGCCCTCAAGGGATCCGCACCGGTTTGCCCGTTCGGGCCGATGCGTAGAGGGCGGCGGCCAGCGCCACCGCCTTGCGACCTTCCGCGCCGACCAGGGCCGGCTCCCGCCCGTCCCGCAAAGCGTCAACCAGGTCCTGGAGCTGGCGCTGATGGCCGAGGAAATTGATCGCATCGGGCGCGCTCGCCCCCGAACCGAAGCCGGCCGTGTCCTTCGCCATGCGGAGGTCCTCGTCCTCCGCCCGGCCTGTCGGAAAATCCCAGCGCGCGATGAGGTCGTCCTCCAGCGCGACCGAGCCGTTCTCGCCGCAAAGCTCCAGCCGCCGCTGCCAGCCGGGCCAGACGGCGGTGGTCGCCTCGACGGCGCCGAGGGCGCCGCTGCCGAACTTCAGGGCGGCGCTCGCCGTGTCCTCCACTTCGAGCCCGACGTGAATCCGCTGCGCCGACCAGCAGAACACCTCCTCCGGCATCCCGGCGAACCACTGCAGGAGGTCGAGCCCGTGGATCGCCTGGTTCATCAGCGCGCCGCCGCCGTCGTGGGCCATTCGGCCGCGAGGCGGGGTGTAGTATTTCGCGGCCCTGTGCCATTTCACATAGGCGCTCGCCAGGACCAGCCGCCCGAGGCGCCCCGCCTCGATCGAGGCCTTGACCGCGCGCGCCCCATCGCCGAAGCGGCTCTGGAAAATAGGGACGACCCACACACCGGCGACGCGGCCGGCCTCGAGGATCCGATCGACCCGATCGAGCGTGATTTCGATCGGCTTTTCGATCACGACGTGCTTGCCGGCGCGGATCGCGGCCACGGCCGGCTCCAGATGCGCGCCGCTCGGGGTCGTGATGCAGACAATATCGATCCCGGGCCGGGCGAGCAGGTCCTCCAGATCGGTCGCCGCCTCCGCGCCGTGCTTGCGCGCGAACGCCCCGGTCTTGACGGGGTCGCGCGAGACGACCCCGGCCAGGCGGGCGCCCCGCATGCGCGCGATGGCTTGCGCATGGAATTCGGCGATCAAGCCGAGGCCGCAGATGCCGAAGCCGAAGGTCCGCGGCCCGGTCATAGCGAGAAAAACCGGCGCGCGTTACCCGATCCGATCCGCTCACGGACGCGTGCGGAAACGCGGGCGTGACGGAGTTTCGCCGTCTCCGCCAGGGTCGTGAGCAGCGGGGTGTTCGTGCCCAGCATGAGGCGGCTCGCCGGCAGCGCCGTCAGAAGGTCGGCCACGGTGTCCATGTACTCGCAAAAGCACAGCTCGGCCGAGAAGTTGTCATGGTCCTTGGCCAGAGCCGCCACCTCTGCGCGATCCAAGCCGGTGCACAAGACGTGAAACTCCCGAAAACGCGCGAGAAAGCGCGCAAGCTCCCCGGCAGGCACGCCCTTGACCTTGAGGCCGGCGTACCGGTTGCGCTCGTCCTCCAAGCGTGCGCACACGATAAGCCGAATCCCGGCCTCGTCGAGGGCCTCCATGAAGCCGCCGAGGTTCCGGTGCCGCAGCGTGTAACGGTGATAGGCCGGAAAGATCCGCACAGCCCGCACCTTCGCGGCGGCCCGGCATTCGTCCAAGTGCTCCCGCCAAACCGCCAGCGCGGGATTGATGACCGGAACCGGGATCAATGCAGGAGCGGCGCGGGCCGCCTGAAACAGCTCGCGATTGGCCGGCATCGGTTCGGGCAGGAACAC
>JBOHXF010000137.1:0-1871 GCA_050737455.1 Opitutaceae bacterium
CGCCTGGGTCCGCAGGGGCGGCCCCGGCGGCGCTCCCGGACGAGGCCGATCAGACCGGCTGCGGCGGCGGCGGCGCCGAGCCACGCGGCGTACCGCATCCGCAGACCCGCGTAGAGAAGGTTCTGGAGGATCACCCAGCCGGCGCCGAGGCCGGCCAGGGCGCACAGGATGATGTCCTCGGCTCGGAATACGGCGCGGGTGCTCGCGAACCGGCGCACCCCGTAGCCCCAACCCGCCGCAGTGAGGGCGAGAAGAAGAAACTGAAATCCAACGACGATTCCGTGTCCGAGAGGCGCCATGGATGCGGCGCCCTTCAGGTTCCGAAATGGACCGCGGACGCCGGCATCACGGTCACGGGCGGCGTGGCGGCGAGGCGCGGCCAGACCCAATTATGGAGCGCACGGATGTGCGCGGCCGCGAGAGGCGGCCGGTCCGCCGTCGTATGCCCGTCGGAAACCACGACGACGTGGTAGCCCCGGCTTGCCGCCGCGCGCACCGTGGAGTCCACGCAAAATTCCGTCGCGCAGCCCATCACGACCAGCGTCTTCGCCGCCCAGCGTCCCAGCTCTTCGTCGAGCGAGGTGCCGCGAAAGCCGTCGCACTCCGCCTTCCGGACCACCGGGTCGGAGGGAAGGCGGTCCAGGCTGGGATGAAGCTCCCATCCGGGAGCGCCTCGAACGAGGTCCGGCGCCTCCTCGTGCTGCAGGAAGATGGCAGGCCGGCCCGCAGCGCGAGCCCTTGCGAGCACCTCGTTTATGCGCCGCAGGGTTCCCGGACCGTCATCGGGTGGCTCACTGCCTTCGAAAATCCCGCGCTGCGCGTCGATGACCAGGACCGCTTCCACGGCGGCGATCCTCTCCGCGCGGGGAACCCCGGGTCAAGGCAAGGGGATGGAGGAATCAGCCGTGCGTCGGCGCCGTCTTGGCGGCCGCGGGTGGGGCCGGCAGGTGGTCGGCGAACGCCTGCAGGCGACCCCGGGCGGAGCCGACTTCCTCCATGATCCGCGGCCGCATGAGCGCCATCGCCCGCTGCATCACAAGCGGAGTTTTCTCGACAAATGCCTTCCCCGCGGCGGTCTGGTAGAAGGCGATCATTCCATCGATCTCGGGCTGGGTGAACGTTTCGGAATAGACCTGCACGAACACGGAACGGAAGCGGTTCCAGGACACCTCCCGGCGGACGTCGGATGCGATCTTGGCCACCTGTTGATCGAGAGCCGCCCGATCCGCGGCCGATAGGTGCCGCGCGTCGGCGATTTGGGCGGAGGCGGACCGCATCATCTGGTCCACCTGGACAGCGATGTTGTCGATCAGCTTGTGGGTTTGCATCAAGTCGAGCAGCCGGTCCAACGACTGGGGGGAGGGGGAAGCCGCCTGGAGCGAACCGGGGGCGGCTTGGGCGCCGAAAGCCAGCGAGGCCAGGCCGATCAGGATAATAAGAATCTTTTTCATGTATTCGGGGGTAGGACGAAGCCGGCGAGCATGGGAGGCCGTCCTTCCAGGTCAAACCCTACGGAGGCGCAAAGTTCGCCGCTTCAGGATCGATCTCGCAGGAGCTGTGCGATCGGCAAGTCATCGTCGCCGCCAGAATACGCCGCTGCCGGTGTGCCCAGCCGGGGGATCGCGGCTCGTTTTGGGCCGCCTCCGTCACCCTCATCCCGGTGCGCGTCGATGGCAGCCGGGCCGAGCGCCCGATGTTCGCGCCGCTCGGACGGGTGCTCAAACCTCGGCCGTGTCCGCCGCGCCCGCTTTGGCGTTGAACGGTTCGGCCGAACGGGAAAGCCTCGCATCGGCGGCCTCCTCTTCGTCCAGGATCGACTGGAGGGCCCCGGCCGCGTCCGGATAACTGAGAATGCGGGCGAACGTTCGCAC
>JBOHXF010000138.1:0-9822 GCA_050737455.1 Opitutaceae bacterium
GTCGTGACACGCCCTCCTGAGCAGGCCGGCCGGATTTCCTGAACCCGACGATTCCATGAAAACGCACCCGTGTCTCGCTGTCGGGCTCGCGCTCGGCGTGATCCTGCTCGCCGGGTGTTCCACTCCGGCCTCCCGCATTTCCGGCAACCCCGCGGCGTTTGCAGCATTGCCTCCGGGCCAGCAGGCGCTCGTCCGCTCGGGACACATTGGTGTCGGGATGAGCATGGAGGCCGTGACGCTCGCCCTCGGAAACCCCGACCGCATTACGATCCGCTCGGACGCCGGCGGGCAGACGCAAACCTGGCACTACGTCGAAGATGCCTACGTCGACGGCCCCTACCTCTACGCGGGTTGGTGGGGCGGCCCGTACCGCCGGCGCTGGCGTTGGGGCGGTTGGTGGGGCCCGGGCCCGTACGGGTACGAACCGGTGGCGGTCTACGACCGCTTCCGCGTGGTTTTTCGGAACGGAGCGGTCACATCCTTCAGCCAGGAGCTGCCCCGGGATTGACCGCCGCCGACGAGCGGTCGGCTCAGAGGGCGTGGATCGCCGATTTGGAGACCGCCAAGCCGGCCTCCTTGACGGCTTCGCTCATCGTGGGATGGGCATGGATCGTCCGGCCGAGATCCTCGGCGCTGCCTCCGTATTCCAAGTGGGTGACGACCTCGGCGATGAGTTCGCCTGCTCCGTGGCCGAGGATCTGCGCTCCCAGAATGCGGTCGGTCTTCGCGTCGGCAACGATCTTCACGAAGCCGTCGGCCTGGTCGTTGGCCAGCGCCCGGCCATTCGCCGCGAAGCTGAACCGGCCGACGTTCACGGCGCGGCCCTGGGCCTTGGCCGCGTCCTCTCCCAGACCCACGTACGCGGCCTCGGGCTCCGTGTAGACGATCGCCGGAACGAGGTCCCAGTCGATGTGGCCCGCGCGGCCGGCGATCCATTCGGCGACGGCGATTCCGTCTTCCTCCGCCTTGTGCGCGAGCATGGGCCCGGCGACGGCGTCACCGACCGCCCACACGCCGGGAGCGGTGGTGCGAAGCCGGGCGTCCACGCGAACGCGCTTCTTCTCGTCGAGCTGCACGCCGGCCTTCGCGAGATCGAGCCCGTCGGTGCAGGGGCGGCGGCCGACCGCCACGAGCACCTTGTCCGCGGGGAACTCCAGACGCTCGCTTCCGCGTTCCGCAGTCAGCGAGCCTCCCGCGAAGCCGGTCACCTTGGCGCCGACCTCGATCCGCAACCCCTGCTTCTGGAGGAGCCGGGTGAATGCGCGCACCACGTCATCGTCGAACGCGGCGGCGATCTTCGGCAGGAACTCCACGATCGCGACTTCGGCGCCGAGGCGGGCCCAGACCGAGCCGAGTTCGAGCCCGATTGCGCCGCCTCCAACCACGACCATCTTCCGAGGCACGGACTCGAAGGCTATGGCCTGATCGCTGGACACGACCGTCTGGCCGTCGAACTTCAGGAAGGGAAGCTCCACCGGGACCGATCCGGTCGCGATGACAAGATTGCGCGCGGTGAGGCGGGTCCGGGCGCCCGGATCGGGGGCGGCCGCCGGCGCGACGACCTCGATCGCGTCCGCGGCGACGAAGGATGCGGATCCGGCGAACACCGCGATCTTTCGCGCCTTCGCGAGCTGGGCCACGCCTCCGACGAGCCTGGCGACGACCGCATCCTTGCGCTTCATCATCGTGGCAAGGTCGAGATCGACCTTGGCGAGCCGGATGCCATGTTCCGCCGCGCGCTGCTGGACGAACCGAAGCTGCTCACTCGAATGGAGCAGAGCTTTGCTCGGAATGCAGCCGACGTTCAGGCAGGTTCCACCGAGGGTGGCGCGCTTTTCGACGAGGGCCACCTTGAGGCCGAGCTGCGCCGCGCGAAACGCGCAGACATAGCCGCCGGGGCCGGCGCCGATGACGATCACGTCGAAGGGGTCCATGGGGCGGAGGCGTTAAAGGGAAAGGAGGAGCCGAGCCGGGTCTTCTATCGCCTGCTTCACCTTGACCAGGAAGGTGACCGCCTCGCGTCCGTCGATCACGCGGTGATCGTAGCTCAAGGCGAGATACATCATGGGCCGGATCACGATCTGCCCGGCAACGGCGACCGGCCGGTCCGTTATCGCGTGCAGCCCAAGGATCGCGCTTTGCGGCGGATTGATGATGGGGGTGGAGAGCATCGATCCGAACACGCCCCCGTTGGTGATGGTGAAGACGCCACCTTCGAGGTCGGGCAGGGTCACTTTGCCGTCGCGCGCCTTTTTCGCGATCTCACCGAGGGATTTCTCGATGGCGGCCATGTCCGCCCGGTCGCAATCGCGGAGCACCGGGACCATGAGGCCGCGCTCCGTGGAGACCGCCACCCCGATGTCGTAGAACTGGTTCTCGACAACGGTGTCCCCGTCAAGCTGGGTATTGACGGCCTTGACCTCGCGGAGCGCATGGACGGCCGCTTTGACGAAGAACGACATGAAGCCCAGTTTCACGCCATGCCGCTTGGTGAAGTCCTCCTGGTACTTCGCCCGGATGGCCATGACGGCGGACAGGTCGACCTCGTTGAAGGTGGTGAGCATCGCCGCCTCGTGTTGGGCCGCGACGAGGCGTTGGGCCAGGCGCTGGCGGAGCGGGCTCATCTTACGCCGGGTCTGCCGGTCGGCCGCGCCGGCGGGCCGCGGATCCGCCGGGGGGCTGGCGGACGGCGCCGGTCTCGGGGCCGAGCCGGGAACGGGAGCAACCGGGCCCGCGGCGCCGACCGCTGCGCGGGACTCCACGGCGGCGACCAGATCGCCCTTGGTCGGCCGGCCGCCTTTGCCGGTCCCAGCGACGCTTGCCGGATCGATGCCGGTTTCCGCCGCCACGCGGCGGACGGCGGGCGAAGGAGGATGGGCTGCGGGCGCCGTCTTGGACGGATCCGATTCGGCGGCCGCCGCCTGGGCTTCGGCCGGCGTGCGGGGAACCGCGGCGGGCGACCCGGGCGCGGGCACACTCGCGTCGGGATCGATGGCGGCCACGACCTGCCCGATCTTCACTTCCGCGCCGGCTTCGACCTTCAGCGAGATGCGGCCCGCGGCCTCCGCCGTCCCTTCCGAGGTGATCTTGTCGGTCTCCAGTTCGAAGAGCGGCTGGTCCTTCTTGACCTGATCGCCGTCCTTGACGTGCCACTTGGCGAGAATGCCGGAGGTGATGGATTCGCCCATCGGCGGAATTTTGACTTCGATGGCAGGCATGGGAAAGGAATGAGGGCGCGCCGGCTAGACGGCGAACGCATCCTTGAGGAACTGCTCAAGCTCGAGCCGGTGGATCGCGAGCGAGCCCACCGCCGGGGAGGCCGAGGCGTCGCGGCCGGCGTAGGCGGGCCTGCGGCCGAAGACCGCCTCCAGCTGCGGGGCGATCCAGGTCCAGGCGCCCATGTTGGCCGACTCCTCCTGGCACCAGACGAGCTTCGCCTGGGCGTGACGCTTGGCGATCTCCGCGAGGCGCTCGGAATGGAACGGGTAAAGCTGCTCGACCCGGACGACGGCCGTGTCGGAGACGGAATTCTTCGCGCGGTGCTCGATCAGGTCGTAATAGACCTTGCCGCTGCAAAGGATGACGCGCGCGGCCGGCTCCTTGCGGCCGTCCCAGGCCGGGTCGTCGAGGATTTCCTGGAAGGCTCCGCGGGTGAACTCCTCCAGCCTGGAGGCCGCGGCCGGCAGGCGCAGGAGCGACTTGGGCGACATGATGACCAGTGGTTTGCGGAAGTCGCGCTTCACCTGGCGGCGCAGGATATGGAAATACTGCGCCGGCGTGGTCAGGTTGGCCACCTGGATGTTGCCTTCCGCGCAGGACTGCAGAAAGCGCTCGAGACGGGCGGAGGAATGCTCGGGGCCCTGGCCCTCGTAACCGTGCGGCAGCAGCAGCACGATTCCGCAAGTGCGCTGCCATTTGGACTCGCCGCTTACGATGAATTGATCGATGAGCACCTGAGCTCCGTTCGCGAAATCCCCGAACTGAGCCTCCCAGAGGCACAGCATTTCCGGGTAATCGATCGCGTAGCCGTAGTCGAATCCGAGCACGGCGGCCTCGGACAGGAGCGAGTTGTACACGCAAAAGCGGGCCTGGCCGGGGTCCAGGTTCTTGAGGGGGACGTACGTCTCGCCGGTCTCCATATCCGCCAGCACCGCGTGGCGGTGGCTGAAGGTTCCCCGCTCGCAGTCCTGGCCGCTGAGGCGCACGGGAACCCCCTCGATCAGGAGCGAGCCGAAAGCGAGCGCCTCGCCGAAGCCCCAGTCGATGGGCCCGCCGTCCCGGGCCGCACGCAGCCGGCCGTCGAGCAGGCGCCGGATTTTCGGGTTGACCTTGAACTGCGCCGGTACCGATGAGAGCGACTCCGCGAGCCGCGCGGCGAGCGCCGGGTCGATGTCTGTCGCCACCGGGGTGTGGCGGTATTCGGGCTGGAACACTGCGGTCGAACCCTTGTACGGATCTCCGGGTTTGGCCCGCTTTGCCGCCTTGGCCCCCTCGCGCGCCTTGGCCTTTGCCAGGTTCTCCTCCAGAGCAGCCGAGTATTCGGCGGTGATGTCGTCGCCCTTGGCCGCAGTGATCGTGCCCGCGGCCACGAGCTTCTCGGTGTAGAGGCTCGAGACCAGGGGGTGGGATGCGATCCGGCGGTACAGGGTCGGCTGCGTGAATGAAGGTTCGTCGGTCTCGTTGTGCCCGTGGCGGCGGAAGCAGTACATGTCGACGAAGACGTCCCTCTTCCAGCGGACGCGGAACTCCAGCGCGATCTGCGCGACCATGCACACCGCCTCCGGATCGTCGCCGTTCACGTGGAAGATCGGCGCCTCAATAAGCTTCGCCACATCAGTGCAGTAACGGGTCGACCGCGCGTCGCGCGGGTCGGTGGTGAAGCCGATCTGGTTGTTGATGACGAAATGGACGGTTCCCCCGGTCCGGTAGCCGGGAAGCTGGGAAAAGTTCAGCGTTTCCGCGACGATGCCCTGGCCCGCCAGAGCGGCGTCCCCATGGATCAGGAGAGGCATGACGCGCCGCCGCTCGGAGGTGTCGCCGCGTTCGCGCTGGCGGGCGCGGACCCGGCCCTCGACCACCGGATTGACGATCTCGAGATGCGAGGGGTTGGCCGCAAGCCGCACTTCGACCTTTTTCCCGGTGCTGGTCGTCAGGATGGATTCGTAGCCCAGGTGATACTTCACATCACCGTCTCCGCCGACCGAATCGGGGACGTAGTTTTCCGAAAATTGCTCGAAAAGCTGGTCGAAGGACTTGCGCATCACGGTGCAGAGGATGTTGAGCCGGCCTCGGTGCGCCATGCCCATGACGATCTCCTCGACGCCTTGCTCGGGGCACCGGTCGATCACCCAGTCGAGGGCCGCGATGATCGTCTCGCCGCCCTCCAGGGAGAAGCGCTTCTGGCCGACATACTTCGTGTGCAGGAATTTTTCGAAGAGCTCGGCCTTGTGCACGCGCCGAAGGATCCGCACTTTCTGCTGGGCCGTGAACCCCGGCTGGAGCCGGCTCGACTCGATCCGCTCCTCCAGCCAGCGGCGGCAGTCCTGGTCCTGGATGTGGGCATATTCGACGCCCACGTGCCCGCAGTAGGTCTGGCGCAGCGCGGCGACGATATCCCGAAGCTTCATGGTCCCGCCTCCGAGATAAGTGCCGACGTCGAAGGAAAGATCGAGGTCCGCCTCGCCAAGTGAGAACTGAGGCAGCTCCAGCTTCGAATTGGGAGCCGGTGGCGGACTCAGCGGGTCCAGGTGGGCTTGCAGGTGCCCGATGGCGCGATAGGTGGCGATCAGGTAATGGACATGCGACTGATTGAGGCTGTCGATGATCGACACGCCGGCGGCGTTCGCTTCGGCCGTGGACGGCGTCGCCACGCCGTTGCCGGAGCCCAAGGCAAATCCTTGGAAGAATGCCCGCCAGGTCGGATCGACCGCGTCGGGGTTGTCGAGCCACGTCCGATGCATCGCCTCGATCAAGTCGGCGTTGGCGCGGGTGGGCAGGGTCAAAGAGGTCATTGCAGAGAATTAGGAAATCGCATCGGCGTCCGGACGATGAAAGGATCGTAGGATCCAAAACAGCATTAGCCGGGATATTGGACGAACGTGCTCCGGCCCGCGGCCAAACTCAAGCTTCGGCCGGCGTTCGACGAGGATTGCAAATGCCCTTAACCTTCGCAACAGACACATAAGCAAATGGCGTTTTTCCCATATGACCGCTCAGATTAAAGCATCGCTTATCTCGCTTCTGGACGGAATCAAGCGGTCTGATGGCGCGGCGATTGCGCGGGAGATGGCGCATCTGGATGCGGCCGCGTCCGCCGAGCGCGGCTCCTTGCCGCCTCAACTCGCGCATTTCCTTGCGCGGCGCAGCTATGCGAAGGCATTGGCCTATCTCGACGCGGGTTCGGCGCCCGCCGGCTCATGCGGGAAGGGGCGAGCTTGAAGCCCCCGGCGGAATTGCGCCGGGGGCTGCCGTCATGAGGCCGGACAGCAGGGTTCCCATGGATGGGGGCCGGGAGCTTGCCCAGAATCCGTTCGGGGCCCTCAACGCGCGCGGTTTGCCCCCGGCGGATCCGCGTGCCGGGCCGCGGCCAAAATCGTCCGCGGCGGCTGCGGAGAGAAATCGCGGCCGGGTCGACATTACCCGCGAAACCGGCAGCCGCGCCGGAAAAACGGTGACGGTGGTGACGAACTTCGCCGGGATCGGGATGCCGGAAAAGGAGCTGCTCGCAAAACGGATGCGCGCGGCCTGCGGTTGCGGCGGGACCATCAAGGAAGGCCGGATCGAAATCCAGGGCGACCAGCGCGAGACCGTTGCGCGGATCCTTGCGGAAGCCGGCTTCCGGCCGGTGTTCGCAGGCGGCTAAGCTGGCGCTTCGGCCGAGATTTGCCCGACTTTGTCTTACGGTCTGTTCGGACCGTTCATCATTGCGAGGCAGGCGGCCTATGCAGCAAGGCCTGCGGCCAGCGTAAGCGCGCTTTTGGCCCGGTTCAGGATGTACAGATGGTAGCCCGGGACGCCCTGCGCGAGAAGGTCCCGAATCTGGGTCAGCGCCCAGTCGATGCCGATGGCCTCGAGGATCTCCGGCCGGTCTCCGGCGGCTTCCAGCCGCCGCGCGAGGCGGTCCGGCACGGTCGCTCCGCACATCTGGGTGAAGCGCCGAATCTGCTTGAGGGAGAGAACGGGCATGATGCCGGGAATGATCGGCACCGAAATGCTCGACGCGCGGCAGCGTTCCACGAAGCGGTAATACATGTCGTTGTCGAAAAAAAGCTGAGTCGTCACGAATGCGGCCCCCGCCTCCACCTTGCGGCGAAGGTTCGCGAGGTCCGCTTCGCGGGAAGGCGCCTCGGGATGCTTCTCGGGGTAGCCGCCGACACCGAGGCAGAAGTCTGGATGGCGCGCCTTGAGCAGTTGGACGAGTTCGACGGCATGACGCAGCCCATCCCGCGCGGGCGTGAACGCCGAGGCCCCCTTGGGAGCATCGCCTCGCAAGGTCATGATGTTGCGCAGTCCGTTCCCGTGGATGAGGTCCGCGATCCCATGGAGCTCTTCGCGAGAGTGGCCGACGCAGGTCAGGTGGGGCATCACCGTACAGGCAAGTTCGCTCCGAAGGAGCTCGCTGACCTGGGCGGTGCGTTCGCGGGCGCCGCCGCCGGCGCCGTAAGTGACCGAGACAAAATCCGGGGCGATGCTCTTCAGCGCGGCGGCGGTCTCCCGAAGGGCCTGCAGGCCGGTTTCGTCCTTCGGCGGGAAAAACTCCGCCGAGCGCACCGGGCGCGGGAGCGCGAATAGATCTGAGATCGGGCGATCGACGGTAAAAGCCATCTTGTATTCATATCAACACATGTATAAGTGTTGATATGATGTCAATACCGGCTGAGCGGCGCGTTTATCCAATAAGGGCCGCGCTTCGCCAATCATCTATCTTATAATGGGTTATTTGCGCAACGCCGATCCGTAGAGGACGGATGCCCCTTCGCCGGGACCTCGCGGGCCGGCCCCCTTCAGCGCGTCGAGGAGCCTCGGCCCCGAGGCATCTTCATCGGACGCTGGCCCGAGGGCTGGCCGCCGGTCAGCGCTTCGAGTGCCTGCCGGCGGGTGCGTGTCCGCCCTTCTTGGACGGAGCGGGGGGAGGCGCCGGTTCCAGGAGGTCGGAGGACTTCTGCGGGAGGCTGGTGAAAGTGTATTCGTCGATTTGGAATGCGCGCCGCTTCATCATCGCGTCGACCGTGGCTCGCGGGTTGGAACTGTGAATGAAGGCGTACACCGGCCCGGCGGGGATCGTCACGTATTCGGGCTTTGGCGCTGGCTTCGCGGCCTGATGACCGGCCCCTGAGGCCTTCGCGTTTGCCTGCGAATGACCGGCAGGCACGCCAGGCGCGCGGGAGGCCATCTCGACGCTCGGGTGAACTCCCGTCCTGGGCGCGTGGGTCGCGGGCTTCACCTTTTTTTCCTCGGGCTTCCGTCCCAGATCTATGGTGATCGTCCGTCCGTCGAAGGTCTTCAGGACGAATCGGCGCAAGCGCCGCCTGGCAGCCATGGCTTGGGCGCCGCCCGGCACGCTCGTGTCGGTGAAACGCAGGGCGGTGAGAGTCGAGAGGGCCGAATTCACCTTGTCGGCGGAGAGCTGTTGGCCCGCAGGGAGGTCCTTGGCCGTCCAGGGGCCGTTCTTCGTCGCCCGGACGGCCACGATCGGCACGGACGCGTCGAACGGAAATTCCACGCTGGAAACATCCTCCGGCTTGACCGAGAGCAGCGCGGCGTCAGCCCAGTTCTTCGCGTCATTGTCGATCCAGGTGTTGAGATCGGCGAGGTAGGCTTTCTGTTCACTGCCGTAACGGAGGAACCGGCCGCCTTGATCCGCGTTCCGGCCCAGGTTGACTTCCGTCTCGGGACGCCCCGATCGGCCGATGAGCTCGAAGCGGGTGCCGTCGAAGCCCAGCCGCGCCAGCCGCTCGGGACTCCTGGTGACCAGCCGGGAGATCTTGGCTGAGGTGAAATCGTTGATCATGCCCGACAGCTTCGTGAAATCCGCAGGCAGCCCGTAGTACGAATCGTCCGTCCACTCGCCATCCGTCCGCCGCGTCAGCTTGACGGTCTTGCCCTGGTCCGCGATCTCGATCGCGCTCGCCCGCTGGATAGCGGCGGTGGCAAGCACCGGCTGGCCCACGCGCGCGTCGGGCGGCGGCGGGGGGGCGGGCCGGTTGAGCCAATAGGCAACGGCCGAAAGCACGGCGAGGACGACGACGGTGACGGCGAGGGATTTGAGTTTCATCGCGAACCGGAAAGACGGGGCGGGAGGCTAGGCGCGGCGGCGGGCGCGGGAATACCAGAGGCCGAACCCACAGATGAGCAGGGGCGAAAGGAGCAGATTGAATGCGAGCAGGTCGTACTTGAGCACGTTGATGCCGTGGGTCAGCGCATGGCGGATTTCGCGGCGTTGGGCCCGCAGCCGCACCTGCTGGTCGCGGAAATCCTGGATGGCCTTCGCCACCTCGGGCGTGGCGACCAGCCGGTTGCCCTGGGTTTGCTTGCCCTGGAGATCGGAAATCTTGCTCTGGACGCTGGTGAGCTGCGCCTCGAGGGCGGTCAGCTCGTCGTCGTATTTCCGGCTGGCTTCGACGTTCATCCGCTGGACGACCGTGAACCGCCGGATGGCGGAGCCCTTGCCGCGGATCGAGAGCAGGTCGTCGGAGCCGGAGAGGTAATCGAGCGCGTTCGCGGCGAACGCCAGGTTGTCGTTGAGAGGTTCGGCCGCGCTCGTGCCGAACAGGTTGAGTTTGCGGACGCTGAAGTCGTCGAGCAGCCAGTCGGTGTCGGCGA
>JBOHXF010000139.1:0-2489 GCA_050737455.1 Opitutaceae bacterium
GAGCCTGGTCGTACAGCATCTTCTCTAAATGCGGCACGAGCCACTCCTCGTCCACGGAGTAGCGGTGGAATCCTCCGCCCACATGGTCGTGGATGCCGCCGCCGGCCATTTTTTGCAGAGTCAGGGCCGCCATGCGGATCGCCTCGGCGCCGATCTCTTCGGTCGGCCCCTGCAGAGCCGCGCAGCGGATCAGAAACGAGAGATTGGCCGCCCTCGGAAATTTCGGGGCGCCGGAAAACCCGCCGTGGGCCAGGTCGCAACCCTGGTACAGGTAATGGAAGGCCTTCTGGAACGCGGGCCCGGCCGCGCCGTAAAGACGCCGCTCGAGCTCCTCGGCGCCGTCCGAGAGCGCGGAGGGAGGGGCGGCGGCCATCATCGACGCGAGAAACTTGTCGCCCTCGGCGACCATCCTCGCGCGGTCCTTCGCCCAACCGTCCGCGATGGCGCGCAGAACGCTCGTGAAGCCCGGCCGGCCCATCCCGTCCTCCGGCGGGAAGTAGGTGCCGCCGTAGAACGGCTTGAGGTCCGGGGATAGCCAGGCGCTGAGCGGCCAGCCGCCGTGCCCGGTCGCGGTCTGCACGTAGCTCATGTAGACCCGGTCGACGTCGGGCCGCTCCTCGCGGTCGACCTTGACCGGGACGAACCGCTCGTTCAGCAGCCGCGCGATGGCCTCGTTTTCGAACGATTCTCGGGCCATGACGTGGCACCAATGGCAGGTGGAGTATCCGATGCTGAGGAAGATCGGCCGGTCCTCCGCCCGCGCGAGCGCGAACGCCTCCGGCCCCCAGGGCAGCCAGTTCACCGGATTGCCGGCATGCTGCTGCAGATAAGGTGAGGTTTCGCCAGCCAGTGCGTTCGGCATCGGATCGGAGTAGTACGCGCGCGACGGGCCCGGCCGCAACCTCGTCCGAGAGAATCCGCGGACGGCGCCCGGGCGCTAATGGCCCAGGACCCAGGCGAAAACGAGCGGCGCGACGATGGTGGCGTCGCTTTCGATGATGAACCTTGGCGTATGCTGGCCGAGCTTGCCCCAGGTGATTTTCTCGTTGGGCACCGCGCCCGAATAGCTGCCGTAGCTCGTGGTGGAGTCGCCGATCTGGCAGAAATACCCCCAAAGGGGGGTCCCGGTGCGCCCGAGATCCTGGTGCAGCATGGGCACGACGCAGATCGGAAAATCACCGGCGATGCCGCCGCCGATCTGGAAAAAGCCGATCGAACCGCCGTTGTTGCGCCGGCGCTTCGCGGCGCCGGTGTACCACTCGGCGAGAACCATCATGTACTCGACCCCCGTCCGCACGGTGTGCACATGCTTCAGGTCCCCTTCGATGCAATGGGCCGCATAAATGTTGCCCAGGGTCGAATCCTCCCAGCCCGGCACCCAAATCGGCAGATTCTTCTCGCAGGCGGCGAGGAGCCAGGAGTGCCTCGGGTCGATCTGGTAAAACCGCTTGAGCTTCCCGCTGCGCAGGAGCCGGTACATGAATTCGTGCGGGAAACGCCGCTCGCCGGCCCGGTCGGCCGCGATCCACTCCTCCAGCACGGCGTCCTCGATCCGCCGCATCGCCTCCATTTCCGGAATGCAGGTGTCGGTCACGCGGTTCATGTGGCGCTCGAGGAGCGCCTGCTCGTCGCCGGCGGTCAGATGCCGGTAATGGGGGACGCGCTCGTAATAATCGTGCGCCACCATGTTGAACACATCCTCCTCGAGGTTCGCCCCGGTGCAGACGATGGCGTGCACCTTGTCGCCGCGGATCATCTCCGCGAGGGAGATGCCCAATTCGGCGGTGGACATGGCGCCGGCCAGCGTGACCAGCATCTTTCCGCCCCGGTCGAGATGCCGCTCGTAGGCAACCGACGCGTCGAGCACGACGGCCGCGTTGAAGTGCCGGAAGTGCCGTGCGACGAACTTCGAAACCGGCCCTTTCGATCGGGCAAGCTTGGCGTGAAGAGCCTCGGGGCGGGGTTTGAGGCGGCGCGGTTTCGCTTTCATCAGCCCAAGCCGAACCGAGGCGTGGCGCAACGTCAATGGTTTCGGACCGGACCGACGCTTGCGGCTCGCGACAAAATCCCCACGCTGGACCGTTCATGCTCACGCTCGCCGCCGTTTCGAAATCTTACGGGACCCGCACGCTGTTCGAGGACGTTTCACTCTTCGTCAAGCGGCAGGACCGGCTCGGGCTCGTGGGGCCGAACGGGGCGGGCAAGTCCACGCTGTTCAACCTGATTCTCGGCGAAGAGGCTCCCGATTCCGGAACGATCACCTGGGAGAAGGGGGCCGATTTCGGGTATCTGCCGCAGGAGACCGCTGCGGCCGGCGACGAGAGCGTGCTGGACCTGGCCACGGCGATCACTCCGGAATTCGCGGAACTGCGGGACCAGCTTCGCGCGCTCGAAAAGGGCGGTTCGTCCGCCTGCATGGCGGACGAGCTGGCCGCCCACGAGCGCTTCGAGGAACTCGGCGGCTTCCAGATCGAGACCAGGGCGAAGAT
>JBOHXF010000140.1:0-1818 GCA_050737455.1 Opitutaceae bacterium
GTTTTTCTGCAACAAAGTGAAGGCATGGTTCGGCTACGACGACGCTCTCGACACCTTCGGCGTGCACGCCGTAGGCGGAACGCTGGGCGCGCTCCTCACCGGGTTCCTGGCACGGAGCACCGTGAATCCGAACCTTGGCGCCAACCTCAAGGGCGTCGTCACCAACCGCCTGTTCCAGCCGCTCGTTCTCGAGCAATTCAAGGCGGTCGGCGTGACCCTGGGCGTCGCGATTGTCGGCACGGTCGTGATCGGCTACACCGTCAAGGCGCTGATCGGCCTGCGTCCGACGCCCGAAGAGGAGATGATCGGCCTCGACCTCACCGGACACGGCGAACCGGCGTACCATCCCGAATAAGCCCGTCCCCGTCCACCTTCCATGAAACTGATCGTCGCCATCATCAAGCCGTTCAAGCTCGAGGACGTGAAGCAGGCGCTTTCCGAGGTGCAGGTCGAAGGTATGACCGTCACCGAGGTGAAGGGCTTCGGCCGGCAGAAGGGTCACACCGAAATCTACCGGGGAAGCGAGTACACGGTCGATTTCCTGCCCAAGGTGAAGCTGGAGATCGTTCTGCCCGACGAGCAGGCGGCGCGAGCCGTGGAGGCGATCCGAAAGGGCGCGGCCACGGGCAAGATCGGCGACGGCAAGATTTTCGTCCTGCCCGTCGAGGCGGCCATCCGCATCCGCACGGGCGAGGCCGGCGACGAGGCCGTGTGACCGCGCTGGAGCGCAACTCCAGCATGCGGGAGAACGGCACGAGACGATCGAAATAGTCGGACGTTTCGGCGGCGGACAGACGGGGACCGGCCGACCGCCAGACTCGACAGATCGGTCTTCATCTCGTCTATCACGGGAAGGTCGACCTTGCGGGGGGAACTTCACCCGGAAGACGTGGAGGGATTCAGGCGGGCTGGAAGCGTGACGGGAGGCTCCAGGCCTCATGATCGTCGCTTGACAGATGCAGTATCGCCCATAATACCAATACTTGTGTCATGCATAGTTGATACCAACGTCCTGCTTTCGGGCCTGCGCTCACGAGCCGGGGCGTCGTTCCGACTAATCGAACGCGTGGCCGCCGCCGCCGCCTTTCCCTCGGTGACCGTGCCTCTCGTTCTGGAATACGAGGATGTATTGCTGCGTCCCGGAGCAACTCCATGCCTGTCGTCCAAGGATATGGGAGATTTCATCGACTGGTGGGTTTCTGTCTCCAAGACGCACGCGGTTCATTTTCTATGGCGGCCGTACCTGCGCGATCCGAAAGACGACATGCTCCTCGAGGCGGCGATGGTTGCGGGCGCCAGGCATATCGTTTCCTTTAACCTTAGACACTTGGAGCCCTGCAAGAAGCTGGGCATCACGCCGATTTCCCCCGCCGATTATATCAGCACCATCAAACCATGAGCACTCTCAGCATCAGACTGCCAAATTCCATTCACCAGCACACAAAGAAACTGGCCCGCGAAGAAGGAATTTCCATCAACCAATTCGTAGCGAGCGCCGTCGGGGAAAAACTCGCGGCCCTCGATGCCGAACGCTACCTCGGCGAACGAGCCGCCCGCGGGCGCAAGGTGAATATCAAACGTATTCTGGCCAAAGTGCCGGATGTACCGCCAGCCGAGGAAGACCGCCTCGGCTGACCCCATCCGGCGGGTGATCATGTCGTGCCGCCTTGGCAGGTGGGATTACCGCACAAATCTGATTCGCTGGCTGCGGTAAAATCGGCGGTCCGATCACGTCGTTTTCATTAAACCAGCCGAGGCTCCCGGTATCCGGACGGGCGAGTCGGGCGACGAGGCCGCGATGACGCGATGGGGCCGCGC
>JBOHXF010000141.1:0-11611 GCA_050737455.1 Opitutaceae bacterium
CTTTTCGGCCGGCACCATCACCCCGAGATCGATCAGCTCGTTGTTGTTGCAGGCGCGCACGACGCCGACGCTGTTCTTGCCGATGTCGTGGACATCGCCCGTGTCCGTTGCGAGGACGCAGCGCCCGTTCGGGCGGATTGCCGCGCCCGCGGCCGCCAGGCGCCGCTTTTCCTCCTCCATGAAGGGCGTCAGGTAGGCGACGGCCTTCTTCATCACGCGGGCGGATTTAACGACCTGGGGCAGGAACATCTTTCCGGCTCCGAAGAGGTCGCCCACGATCCGCATGCCGTCCATGAGCGGGCCTTCGATGATGAGAAGGGGCCGGGGATACTTGGCCGTGTTCGCACGCGCCTCCTCCGTGTCCGCCTCGACGTGGGCGTCGATTCCCTTCACGAGCGCGTGGCTGAGGCGCTCTTCGGGCGTGCCGCGGCGCCAGGCCTGGTCGTCCCTGGCCGCCGCGGGCCGGGCGGGGCCCGTGCCGGCCGCCTCGCGCTCCTTGAGGGCGTCGGCGAAATTGACCAGCCGCTCGGTGGCGTCCGGACGGCGATTGAGCAGCACGTCCTCGATCCGCTCGAGGAGGTCCTTGGGAATCTCCTCGTAGTTGCCGAGCATCCCGGCGTTGACGATGGCCATGTCCAGGCCCGCGCGGATGGCGTGATACAGGAAGGCCGCGTGCATCGCCTCCCGCACCGGATTGTTTCCGCGGAAGGAGAACGAGACATTGCTCACGCCGCCCGACACCTTGGCGCGGGGCAGGGTGGCCTTGATGATCCGGGTCGCCTCGAAGAAATCGAGGGCATAGCGGTTGTGCTCCTCGATGCCGGTCGCGACGGTGAGGATGTTCGGGTCGAAGACGATGTCCTCAGCCGGGAAACCGGCGCCGGTCAAGAGCCGGTACGCCCGGCTGCAGATGCGGACCTTGGCGTCGCGGTCGGCGCCCTGGCCGTTCTCGTCGAACGCCATCACGACCGCCGCGGCCCCGTACCTGCGGGCAAGCTTTGCCCGCCGAAGGAACTCCGGCTCGCCGTCCTTGAGGGAGATCGAGTTCACGATCCCCTTGCCCTGAAGGCAGCGCAGACCCGCTTCGAGCACGCTCCATTTCGAGGAGTCGAGCATCGTCGGCACGCGCGCGATCTCCGGCTCGGAGGCGATCAGATTGAGGAACTTCACCATCGTCGCCTCGCCGTCGATCAGCGCCTCGTCGACATTGATATCGATCAGGTTGGCGCCGTTCTCGATCTGCTGGCGCGCGATCGCGAGCGCCGCGGACCAATCCCCGGCCTTGATGGCCTTGGCGAAGCGCGGCGAGCCGGTGAGATTGGTCCGCTCGCCGATGACCAGGAACGAAGAGGCGGCGCTTTTCACGGGATGCGCAGGGGCTCCAGTCCGCTCAACGCCAGGATGGGCCCGGGCGGCGCGGGGCGGCGGGGCGGCAGGCCCGCGACCGCCCGGGCGATGGCCGCGATATGTGCGGGCGTCGAACCGCAGCAGCCGCCGACGAGATTGACCCAGCCCGCGAGCGCGAATTCCCCAAGAATGGACGCCATCTCCCCGGGGCTCTCTTCGTAGCCGCCGAAGGCGTTGGGCAGGCCGGCATTGGGGTAGCAGGTGACATAGCAGTCGGCGATCCCCGCGAGCTCCTCGAGGTAGGGCCGCATGGCCCGTCCGCCGAGGGCGCAGTTGATCCCGACGCTGAACGGCCGGGCGTGCGCGACGCTTCTGTAGAACGCTTCAAGGGTCTGACCGGACAGCGTGCGGCCCGAGGCGTCGGTGATCGTGACCGAAATCATCACGGGCAGGCGCCGCCCGCGCTCCTCGAAAATCTGATCGAGAACGAAGAGGGCGGCCTTGGCGTTCAGCGTGTCGAAGATGGTCTCGACGAGCAGGGCGTCCACCCCACCGTCGATCAGCGCGAGCGCCTGTTCCCGGTAGGCGGCGCTCACCTGCTCCCAGGTGACGGCCCGGTAGTCGGGCCGGTTCACGTCGGGGGAGAGCGAAAGCGTGCGGTTCAGAGGCCCGATGGCCCCCGCCACGAACCGGGGCCGCCCGTCCGCCGCCTCCGCCTGGAGCGCCGCCCGCCGGGCGATCGCCGCCGCCTCCCGGTTGATGTCGGAGACCGCGGCCTCCAGGCCATAGTCGGATTGGGAGATCGATGTCGCGTTGAAGGTGTTGGTCTCGACGATATCGGCGCCGGCGGCGAAGTAGGCGCCATGGATCTTTTCCACGACGTCCGGCCGGGTCAGGCACAATAGGTCGTTGTCCCCCTTCAGGTCCTTGGGGTGGCTTCGGAATCGCTCGCCGCGAAAATCGGCTTCCTCGAGGCCACACGTCTGGATCATCGAGCCCATGGCTCCGTCGAGCACGGCGATCCGGCTTTCGAACAGCCGGGACCAGGCTTTGAAGCGGGGGGTGGAATCCATTTGTTCCAGGAAAACGGCGGCGGGGTCATTTGGCAATAACATATCAATGAATCATGATGCAATGATATGTTTTGCGGTAAGCCCTTTTCGCCTCTTGGCTTTATCCCTTGCGCCCCATGCCGAGCCGCCTCCTTCGCGTTTCGAAACTGGCCCTCCTGGCCGCCGCCGCGGTCGTGGGCGCGGAGGCTCAGATGGGCGATCCCCTCGCGCAGGCTCCGGTGGTCGCGGCGGCGACCCTCCGCCCGGAATCCGCCGGCACGTTGGGGACGGAGGTCGCGCTGGCTACCGGAGCGGACATCGCCGGGTTGGACACGGCGAGCCTGCCGTTCGTGCTGGGCACCCTGCCGGGCGTTTCCGTTTTCCCATCCGGCCGCGCCGGCGCCCCGATTTCCCTGCTCCTGCGCGGGGGCAACCCCGAGCAGACCCTGGTCATGGTCGATGGGATCCGGTTCAGCGACCCCAATCTCGGCTACGGGGCCTTTCTCGGAGCCTGGCGCACGGGGCCTGCCGATCGGATCGAAGTCGCCTATGGTCCGCAAAGCGCGCTGTATGGAGCGGACGCCGTGGGAGGGGTGGTCTCGCTCCAGGCGCAGAAGGGGGCCGGACCGATGTCGGGGACGATCGCCGCCGATGCGGGGTCGTTCGGGACGGTCGAGGGGTCGGACTCGGTCCAGGGGGTGTCCGACGGCTGGGCCTACGACGCCGCCCTCGCGGGCGGATCCACCGGGAACGGCCAGCCGGACAACACCTGGCAAGGCGGCAATCTCACCTTGAGGCTCGACCGCGCACTGACGCCGAATCTCTCCATCGGCGCGACGCTTCGCGGCCTGCGCGACGATTACGGCGATCCGGACGAGGTGGACTCCCCCGACCCGTTCCAGGAGGATGAGCGGGATCTGCTGGGCACCGTGTTCGCGGATATTCGCGCGTCGGACAACTTCGCGGCACACGTGACGGTTGGAGCCGTGGACCACGAGTTGGAGACCTCCGCATCGGACGGCGTAGCGGCCGAGCGGGACCGCCGCGTGGTCGCGAGCGGCGAACTGACGGTGCGGCTGACCGAATCGAACCACCTTGTGGCCGGGATCGATGCCGAGGACGAGGGGCTGGCGGACACGGCCCTGGGCGTGGACGCACCCCGCCAGCGGCTGTTCGCGGCCTTCGCCGAGGACGAGTGGCAGCCGATGGATGGAGTGAATTTCACGGGGAGTTTCCGGCGGGACGACGATTTCGGGGAGGACACCGCGAATTCGGGGCGCGCCACGCTCTCCTGGCTCGGGCTCGGAAAGGAAGTCAAGCTTCGGGCGAGCTACGGGACCGGGTTCGCGGCTCCCAGCCTGGCCGAACTTTACGGCCGCGGCTCCCTTTTCGAGGGCAATCCCGATCTGCGCCCCGAGACTTCGGCGGGATGGGACGTCGGCTTCGACGCGTACTTGCCCCAGAACCAGACGCTGAGCGTCACTTATTTCCGCACGGACACGCGCGATCTGATCGCCGGCGACGATTCGGGCGCGTCGCCGGCTTTCGTGAATCTTCCTTCGACCCGTGTCGAAGGCGCGGAGGCCGCCGTGCGGACGATGTGGGCCGGAGCGTTCCACGCCAAGCTCGCGTACACCGTCCTCAAGGAGACGGATCTTTCGGCGACGGCGCTGATGCTGCTGCGTCCCGATCAGAGCGTCGCCCTGGAGCTATGGCTGGATTCCGGCACCGGCTGGACGTTCGGCGTCGACGGCAACTATGTGGGAAAGCGGGCCGATATCGACGCGCGGAGCCTGGCGCTCGTCACCGATCCGAACTATACGATTGTGCGCGCCTATTTCAGGCGCCGGGTGAACGCGCGCCTGTCGATCAGCGTCCGGGTCGAGAACGCCTTGCAGCGGACGTACTCCCCCCTGAACGGCTATCCGGCGCTGGGCCGCGGCTTTTTCGGCGGGGCCGAGTGGCGATTCTGATCGCGGGCCGGCGTCAAAGCTCGGTGACGATCCGGTCGGCCAGGCCGTACGCGATCGCCTCCTGGGCGTTGAGATAGAAATCCCGATCGCTGTCTCGGGCGATCTTGTCGATCGGCTGACCCGAGGCTTCGGCCAGGATCTGGTTCAGCTCGCCGCGGATCTTTTCCATTTCCTGGGCCTGGATATTGATGTCGGTCGCCGGACCGATGAACCGGCCGGAGATGAGCGGTTGGTGGATCAGGACCCGGGAATGGGGGAAGATGAATCGCCGGCCCTTCTTTCCTCCGCTGAGGAGGATCGAACCCATCGAGGCCGCCATTCCCGTCACGACGACCGTCACGGGGGATTTGATGAGCTTCATCATGTCGAAAATGGCCATCCCCGCCGTGATCGAGCCTCCCGGGGAATTGATGTAGAAGGTGATCTCCTTGCCGGCGTCGAGCGAGTCGAGGTACAGCATCCGCTCGCAGATATCCTTGGCGGTTTCGTCGGTGACGGCGCCCCACAGGAAGATCTTCCGCTGCTCGAGGAATTTCTTCTGAATCAGGGTGCCTACGGGCGTGTGGGCCGGCTTTGGGCCCTGCTCGTCCTCTTCGCCGTTGTCATCATCGTCGTCGTCGGAGCGGGGCAGCGGCGCCTGAAGGCCGGGATGGAGGTTTTCGAAACGCATAAGTTCTAAAACCTTGGCGCGGACGGGCGAATTGGCAAGCTCTCCCTGTGATGACTCGGGGTCCTTCGAAGGGGCGGGGCGCCGTGCGGCGCGTTCGGGGCTGGATCGTCGACGTGGTGCGCCGCGAGGAGTTCCACGGGGCGGTCGAGATCGCGGCGGGCCGGATCCGCCGCGTGGTGCGCGAGCCGGGACCGCGCGCCTCGGCGCGGCGCGGTCCGCTCATCCTGCCCGGCTTCGTGGACGCCCACATCCATGTGGAGAGCTCGCTCCTGCCTCCTGCGGAGTTCGCGCGGCTCGCCGTGACGCACGGCACGGTCGCGACCGTCTCCGATCCGCACGAGATCGCGAACGTGCTCGGGGCGGCGGGCGTGGCGTACATGCTTGCCGAAGCCCGGAAGACCCCGCTCAAGATTCTCTTCGGCGCCCCATCGTGCGTGCCGGCCACGGATCGCGAGAGCGCGGGCGCGGTCCTCGACGCAAAGGCCGTCGCCCGGCTCCTGCGCCGGCCCGACATCGGCTACCTCAGCGAGGTCATGAACTTCCCCGGGGTCCTGAAACGCGACCCGTCGCTCCTCGGAAAGATCGCCGCGGCCCGCGCGCTCGGCAAACCGGTGGACGGCCACGCGCCCGGCCTCGGCGCCAAGGCGGCCAAAGCCTACGCAGCCGCCGGCATCTCCACCGACCACGAATGTTTCACGCTGGGGGAAGCCCGGGGGAAGCTTCGGGCCGGCATGAAGATTTTGATCCGCGAAGGGTCCGCCGCGCGGAACTTCGCGGCGCTCGCGCCGCTCCTGCTGACCGATCCCGCCCGGTGCATGTTCTGTTGCGACGACCTGCACCCGGACCTGCTCGTGCGCCGCCATGTCGACGAACTCGTCCGCCGGGCGCTGGCGTGGGGCGCGGACCGGTTCGACGCCGTCGCCTGCGCGTCGCTCAATCCCGTCCGCCACTACGGTTTGAAGGTCGGCCTGCTTCAGCCGGGCGATCCGGCCGATTTCATCGTGGCGGACGGCTGGAAGCGGCTGCGCGTCCAGCGGACCTACATCGACGGGCGGCTGGCGGCCGACCGCGGGCGGTGCCTTTGGCCGCGACGGAGGCCCGCCGTGGCGAACAGGTTCCGCGCGGAGCGGCGCCGCCTCTCCGATTTCATCGTGCCTGCGGCAGGACGGCGGGTTCGCGCGATCCAGGCTTTGGACGGGCAGCTCGTCACGCGCGCGGCGCTGGTGCCCGCCAGAATCGCCGGCGGCGCGGCGCTCGCCGACCCGGCCCGCGACCTGCTCAAGATCGCGGTCGTGAACCGCTATCGGCCGCGCGCACCTGTGGCCGCGGCCTTCGTCCGGGGCTTTGGCCTGCGGCGGGGGGCGATCGCCTCATCGGTCGCCCACGACTCGCATAATATCGTGGCCGTGGGGACGGGCGATGAGGAACTTGCCGCGGCCGTGAACGCAATCGTCCGTTTGCGAGGAGGGATCTGCGTGGTCGACGGAGGCCGGGTTTTTGCGCTCCCGCTCCCCATCGCGGGCCTGATGGCCGTCGGCGAAGGCCGGGCGGTCGCGCGCCGATATATCGCATTGGACCGCAGGGCCAAGCGTATGGGAAGCCGTCTGCGGGCTCCGTTCATGACGCTTTCGTTCATGGCCCTGCTCGTCATCCCCGACCTCAAGTTGAGCGACCGCGGCCTATTTTCCGGGATCCGCTGGCGTTTCGAGCCGGTGTTCGCCTAGCCCGTAGACGGCGCGATGCGGCGGAGCCGGGAGCGAAACGGAAAGGCGGGCGCGTCGGCCGCGTCATGCCGCGCAGGTTGGAATCGGGGCCAAGCGATCCGCACGGGTGGCGGGAGATCCGATACGCGCGTCGGAGTTTCCCCGCGGAACGTACGGACCGGGTCCGAGGTCGATCTATGTGAATTCGACGGAAAGGACCGGATGTTTGGAACCCTCGTGCTTATCGTCCTGCTCCTGCTTCTGCTGAGCGCCTTGCCCGCGTGGCCGTACAGCCGCGGGTGGGGTTACTACCCCAGCGGCTCGCTCGGCGTCGTCCTGATCGTGATCATCATTTTGCTGCTCACCGGGCTCATCTGAAAGGCGGCTTGCCCGCCGGCAGGTCATCCCCGCATGCTGGACGGGTGCATCTTTGGGGGATTGATCTGGGTGGCACCAAAATCGAGGGCGCCGTCGTGGACGGCGATCGCCCGGGCGAGACGCGGGCCCGCCTGCGCCTGCCCACGGAAGCGGAGCGCGGGTACGACCACATCGTCGGTCAGATCGTCCGGCTCGTGGCGAATTTGGAGGAGGCGACCGGGCAACGGCGACCGAACGCGATCGGCGTCGGGACGCCCGGCGCCGTCGAGCCGTCGACGGGCAAGATGAAGAATTCGAACACTCTTTGCCTGAACGGCCGGACGCTGCGCAAGGATCTCGCGGATTCCTTGGGACTGGAGGTTCGGATCGCGAACGACGCGAATTGCTTCGCGCTCGCCGAGGCGCTGATCGGTTCCGCGCGCGGCTATCCCAACGTGTTCGGCATCATTCTGGGGACCGGCGTGGGCGGCGGCGTCGTGATCGGCGGGAAGGTCGTCGACGGGAGGCATGGCATCGCGGGCGAGTGGGGGCACAATCCCATTCCAGGCGAGGACGCCCCGTGCTACTGCGGACGGCGGGGCTGCGTGGAGACCGTCGTGTCCGGCCCCGCGCTGGAGCGCTACTACGAGGCGAAAAGCGGCAGGAAGCTGCGGCTCGCGGACATCGCCCGGCTCGCCGCCCAGGGCGAAGGCGCGGCGACGGAGACCCTGGCCCGCCTGCAGGAGAAGCTGGGCGTCGCCCTCGGGGCGGCGGTCAATCTGCTCGATCCGGATGCGATCGTCTTCGGCGGCGGGGTCGGCAATCTCGACGGGCTCTACGGGGAGACGATGCGGACCGCGATCCGCCGGAACCTGTTCAACCCCGAGCTTACGACGGCGCTGCTCAAGCCGACGCTGGGCGACAGCGCAGGGGTGTTCGGAGCGGCGCTGCTCACCGTGGCGGGCCCGTGACCGCCTGCGCTCAGTACGGGATCCGGTCGGCCTTGGCCGTCCATTCCCGGAATGCGGCTTGGGCCGCCTCACGGAGCAGCGGGCGCATTTTCAGCGCGCGGGCCGCGGGCGGCAGCGGCATCTGTCCGTAGATGAAATCGTCGCCGAAGCCGATCGCCGCGGCGTCGGTGCGCGTGTTGGCGTAATAGACCTCGGGGATTCGCGCCCAATACACGGCGGCCAGGCACATGGGGCAGGGCTCGCAGCTCGTGTACAGGGCCGCATCTTCCAGATGAAACCGGCCGGCGTTTCGGCACGCCTCGCGGATCGCCACGATCTCGGCGTGGGCGGTCGGATCGTTGGCGGAGGTGACCCGGTTCTCCCCGCGGCCGATGACACGGCCCGCGCGCACGATGACGCAGCCGAACGGGCCGCCTCGGCCGGACCGGACCGCCTCCAGCGAGAGGCGTATGGCCTCCTCCATATGGGCGTCCGCTTCGGATTTCATCTCGGCAAGGGGTCGGCCTTCGCGCGACCGAAAAATCCGCGGGGTTCCGGTCAGACCAAACCCAGCTTCATCTTCCCTTCCTCGCTGATCATCGACTGGTTCCAGGGCGGATCCCACGTGATGCGCACGTCGGCCTCCGCCACGCCGGGCACGAGCAGAACCTTCGATTTGGCGTCGTCCGCGATCGCCTGTCCCATGCCGCAGCCGGGCGCGGTGAGCGTCATCGCGACGTCCACGCGAAATCCGCTCTTTTCCGGAAGCGCGTCCAGCTCCATCGAGTACACGAGTCCCAGGTCGACGATGTTCACCGGGATTTCCGGGTCGTACACCCGGCGAAGCTGCTCCCAGATCGCTTCCGGATCGGGCGAGCCGTCGGCCCGCGCCTGGGGCGCGGCGCCCTCGCCGGCGCTCGCCTGCTCGCCCAGCGCGTCGGCGTCCCGCCCATCGATTCGGAACAGTCCGTAATCGGCCTGCACGGTGTAATTGCCGCCCAGCGTCTGGTGAATCATCACCCGGGTCCCCGCGCTCAGGGGCACCTTCTCCCCGGAGGGGATCTGCGTGGCGGCGACATCGCGGGAAAGCGTGCGTTCGCGCGGTTTCATGCGCGGATCTTTCGCTCGATCCGCTCCCGTAGGGCGGCGCGCAATTGCTCGTGATCGAGCCGGTTCAGGACTTCCTCGAAAAATCCGAACGTCAGCAAGCGGCGCGCGTCGGCGGGCCGGAGCCCGCGGCTGAGGAGGTAGAATTCCTGCTCCGGGTCGATGCGGCTCGTCGTCGCTCCATGCGTGCACCGGACATCGTTGGCCTGGATCTCCAGGCCGGGCAGCGCGTTCGCCTCCGCGTTTTCGCTCAGCATCAGGTTACGGTTGCTCTGGTAGGCGTCGGTTTTCTGGGCGTCGGGATCGACCACGATGAGCCCGGAGAAAATGGTCCGCGACTCGTCCAGCAGGGCGTTCTTGTAGAGCAGATCCGACTTGGTGTTGGGCGCCTGGTGGATCTGGAGCGTGCGCTGGTCGTACTCCTCCGCGCGGCGCGCGACCGTCAGGGCGAGCATTTCGGAAAAGCCGCCGGGGGCCTGGAGCTGGCTCAGGGACTCGTGTCGCGCCTGCCGTCCGCCCAGATGGACGTTGAGCGACTGGACGCGGGCGTCGCGGCGCACGACGGTCGAGTTGAGCTGGAAGGAGAGCGCGTCGGGCGACCACTCCTGGACGGCCGCGTAGGAGATGGCCGCGCCGTGGCCCGCATACAGGTCGTTGGCTCCGGCCGCGAAGGGCGTCGGGCCCGTGAACAGGTCCACGACCCGGACACGGGCGTTGTCCTCCGCGATCACGAGGGTATGCGGGAACACCGCCCGGCCCCGTCCGCGATGGACCAGGACGATCGGATCGGACAGTTCCACGCCGCGGGGCACGTAGATGAACGCGCCGTCGCCCACGAACGCCGTGTGCAGGGCCGCGAACTTCTCCGAACCGAGCCGCTGGGGCTGCGCCATGAAATGGGTCTTCACGAGTTCAGGGTGCCGGCGGGCGGCGTCGGCCAGGCCGCTGACGACGACGCCGCGGGCCGCGAGCGCGTCCGGCAGGGCTTCGGGGGAGGCGAGCCGGTTGTCGGAGAATTCGAGGCGCGCCGCCGCGCGCAGGTTCAGCCCGGACTCGGGGTCCGCGGCCGCGGCGCGCTCGGGCGCCGCGAGCGAGAGCCCGGAAATCGTGCTGAAACGCCAGAATTCGTCCGAGCGCCTGGGCATCGGCAGCGCGGCGAAACGCTCGTAGGCGGCCCGTTTGCGGTCGAGCCACCAGCCGGGGGCCGAAGCATGGTCCTCGAGGCTGCGGCGGAACCGCTCGGCCGTGAAATCGCCGACGGCGGGCGTCGGCGCGAGGCCGGGGGGAGCGCTGCTCATCCGACCGAGCCCTCCATTTCGAGATCGATCAGCCGCTTGAGCTCGACCGAATACTCCATTGGGAATTGCCGGGCGAGGTCGTTGATGAATCCATTCACCGACAGGCTCATGGCCTGGCCCTCGGTGAGTCCGCGCTGGCGCATGTAGAAGATCTGCTCCTCGCTCACCTTCGAGACGCTGGCCTCGTGCTGCGAGAAGTTCGCATCCCCGCGCACGGTGATCGCCGGATAGGTGTCGGTCCGGCTCCGGGAGTTGATGAGCAGGGCGTCGCATTCCGTGTTGTTCTTGCAGCCCTTGAGGTGCTTCGGGATATGGACGACGCCCCGATAGGTGGCGCGGCCCTGGCCCACCGAAATGGACTTGGACACGATGTTCGAGGTGGTCTCGTCCGCGGCATGGATCATCTTGGCTCCGGTGTCCTGATGCTGGCCGTCGTTGGCGAGCGCGATGGAGATCACCTCGCCGCGCGACTTGCGGCCGCGCAGCACGACCCCCGGATACTTCATGGTGAGCCGGCTGCCGATGTTGCAGTCGATCCACTTGATTTCCGCCTCCTCGTGGGCGAGGCCCCGCTTGGTGACCAGGTTGAAGACGTTCGGCGCCCAGTTCTGGACCGTGATGTACTGGATCTTCGCTCCCTTGAGCGCGACCAGCTCAACGACCGCGCTGTGCAGGGTCGAGGTCGAGAACTTCGGGGCGGTGCAGCCCTCCATGTACGTGACCTCGGAGCCTTCGTCCACGATGATGAGCGTCCGCTCGAACTGGCCGAAATTTTCGGCGTTGATCCGGAAGTAGGCCTGCAGCGGGTGGGCGACCTTGATCCCCGGGGGCACATAGATGAAGGAACCGCCGGAGAACACGGCGCTGTTCAGCGCCGAGAACTTGTTGTCGCCGGTTGGAATCACCTTGCCGAACCAGCGGCGGAACAGATCGGGATGCTCGCGCAGCGCCTGCGTCGAATTGACGAAGATGACGCCCTGCTGGGCCACCTGCTCCTTGATGTTGGAATAGGCCGCCTCGCTGTCGAATTGAGCCTCGACGCCCGAGAGGAACTTGCGCTCCTGCTCGGGGACCCCGAGCCTCTCGAATGTGCGCTTGATGTCCTCGGGCACCTCCTCCCAGGTCCGCTTCGGCTTCTGGCCGCTCGCCAGATA
>JBOHXF010000142.1:0-10268 GCA_050737455.1 Opitutaceae bacterium
GCCGCCGCCGACACAGGCAAACCCTCGCCGAGTTGCACCTTTGGGCCAAGCGCCGGGACCCGGCAGGAATCGGAAATCTCGTCGGCATGAGTGCCTGGGATCAAAAGCGTCATGTTCGCTACCAAGGCATGAACTGCGGTTGGTAGGAGTCATCGTCGCCCCGAAGGGCACTCTTTCCGCGCCGGCGGCGGGCAAACTCCACTGCCCGCGAAAACGTAAAGAGGTCGCCCGGTTTGTAAAGGGCGATCCTCGATGGCGACGTCCGTCAGCCCGAAACGGCCGGCACGTCGAGGCCGAAGTGCCGTGGAACCACCAGAATCCCAACGACCTTCGGATCTGCGGATGGAGCTCCCGGTGCCGTAGGCGGCATCCGGGAGCCGAAAACGATGGCCGGACCCGCGACCGGGGCCGGCCATGAGTCGGATCGCTAGGCGGTTTCGGGAGGCGAGGCGTGTCCGATCACCGAGGTCGCGGAAACGAAGGCCGCAAGGACGCTGGTGGCCAAGCCGATATAACCCGCCAGCACGTCGAAGAAGTGATTGTTGTGCATCCAGCCGCTGATAGCGAAGGCCAGGAGCGTCAGCCAAAGGCCGAGCAGGAACAGGACGCGTCCGCCGCCGGCCTTGAACGAAGCGAGCCAGACATAGCAGAAGAACACGGCCCAAACCAAGGAGTACCATCCGGCGAAGCTGGACGGCTCCATGAGATGCGATCGTTCGAGCAGGTACTGGGCCCACATCAGGCCGGCGCCGCCGAAGAAGACGATGGCGTCGAGGGTGTCGTCGGCCACGTAGGCCAGAATGCCCATCACGGCGATGAGGATCGCGAGGGGATACAAGAGCGACTGCGAGTGCGGATAGACCGATTCGTGGTACCAGCCGGCGTTGGGCATGAGGAGCATCCAGCCCGTCAAGGCAAAGCACATATAGCCGATGGTGGAGGTGATGACAGTGCGTCGAGTCTTCATTATTCGATATTATTTGGGTTGGCGGACATTCGGCCGGCTTGGTGGTAAAAGCGAATATGCGGGGTCGCGCCGCCGCCGGGAACCCGGAGCGCGGGCGGCGGTATACACCCCCGGATGGGGATTCCGGCGCTTCGGAATTCCCCGGAGGAAGGGGTGATTGATGGGGTTGACTGCGGAGGGCATGACGAACCACCTTTTGGTAGGAGTCATTAGCCTCAGGGCTTATCGCCGTCGGATGACCGTCGGCTGGGCAAACTCCATTGCCCGGATTGCCAATCATGGCCGAGATCGCTGGCCGGGCAAGGCTATTTAGAAAAGGCAGGATCAGCCGGCTACGAGTATCATAAGCATATCTTGATTAATTAGATATGTATAACGTTCATGAGGCATACGGACGGCGTGCCAGGCGTCCCGCATCGGGCGCACCGACAGTTCGAGCCCGGCGTCGCCCGGCCGGATGTTTCACCACGCGGCTGAAACCCGGTCAGCCGCGGCCGCGTGGCTCAGCTCGGTGAGAAGCCGGCCGGAGTCAGGGACAACCCGCCGTCCACGGCGATGACCTGACCGGTGACGAAAGCCGAGAGATCGCTCGCGAGGAAAAGCGCGAGCGCCGCCACATCCGCGGGCTGAGTGAGCCGGCGGAGCGGAGTCTGGCCCACGATCCGCTTGCGGAACGCCTCGTACTCCGCCCCGGCGTAGAAAGCGACCGAATCGGTCTCCACCACGCCCGGCGCGATCGCGTTGCAGGTGACCCCGCGCTCCCCCGCTTCGGCGGCGACATAGCGGGTCAGCGACTCCAGCGCGGCCTTTGCCATGCCGAGATTGGCGTACCGGGGCAGCGCGAGGACGCTGCCCGGGCTGGTGAGGGTGATGACGCGGCCGGCGCCGCCGGTCATCAGAGGAAGGGAGCGCTGGACGCACTGGACGACGCTCTTGACCACCACCTGGTAGGTCCGGTCCAGATGATGACTCTTGAGATCGGCGAGCGGCTTGAAGGCGGTCGCCGCCGCATTGGCGACCAGGATGTCGAGCGAGCCCCATTCCCGGCCGATCTCATCGAACATTCCGTCGATCCGCGCCGGATCCTCGAGATCGGCCTTGATGACGAGAGCTTTTCGGCCGAGTTCGCGAACGGCCGCAGCCGTGGCGGCGGCTGCGGCGTCGTCCCGACGATAATGCACGACGAGGTCGGCGCCGGCTTGGGCGAAGGCCAGCGCACAGGCGCGGCCGATGCCACGCGAACTGCCGGTGACGAGGGCTTTCTTTCCCGCGAGGAGGGGAGCGGTGGACGGACTCATAGATTCATGGCGCAGGCGAACGCGTCGGCGACGGCGCGCACGGCGTTAAGCTGGCGAGAATCGGCGGCCCCGCCTACCGTGTCGAACGCAATTCCGGCGCCCCGGAGCCGGTCGCTCCATTCGTTCCGCGCGCGCTGTCCGGTGCAAAGGACGACCTGGTCGGCGGGGATTGCGCGCGTCTCCGACCCGCTGCGCAGGCTGACCGCCTCCGGCCGGATTTCGGCGAGCTCGAAGCCGCGGTGCACCTCGACGCCCAGCCGGCGCAGTTCGGCCATCAGAACCCAGCGGGTCGTGGGGCCCACGCCCCGGGCGAGCTTGCCGGAGCGGGACACCAGATGGATGCTCGGGCGGGCATCGCCGCCGCCGCGCTCGCCGAGATAATGGGCCACATCGCAGCCGATCCCGCCCGCTCCGATGACGGCGATCCGCCGGCGGGCGGCCACGCGCCCGGACAGCAGTTCGGGGTAGGTGCACACGTGGGGCAGATCGAGCCCGGGAATGGCCTCCGGCGCGGCCGGCACGACCCCGGTGGCGACCACAACGCGGTCGAAGCCGCCGAGATCCGCGAGTTCGGGCGGCTGTCCGAGGCGGATCTCCACGCCGAGCCGGCGCAGCCGCTCCGAATAGTAGCGGATCGTTTCGAGAAAGCAGCTCTTCCCGGGAACGACCGACGCCAGGCGGAACTGCCCGCCCAGCTCCGCGGCCGCCTCGAACAGCACGACCGCGTGGCCTCGTTCCGCGGCGGTTTTCGCGGCTTGCATCCCCGCCACCCCGCCGCCGATCACCGCGACCCGGCGGCTGCGGCGGGCCCTTTCTCCCGGGGAAAATTCCGATTCGCGGCCGGCGCGCGGGTTGACCATGCAGCCTACGGGCTTCGGCGGGAGCCCCAGCGTCCGGTCGAGGCAGGCCTGGTTGCAGGACACGCAGACGTTGAGCCCCGGGCGGTCTCCATCGAGCGCCTTGCGGGCCCAGTCCGGGTCCGCCAGCCAGGGACGGGCCGGCGCGATGAAGTCGGCGTGCCCGCGCCGGAGCACCGCCTCGGCCGTCTCGGGCGTATGGATGCGGTTGGCCGCGATCACGGGGATGGAAACGGCGGCGCGGATCTCCCCCGCGATGGCGGAGAACCCGGCGGGCGGAACGATGGCGGCGACCGTCGGGACGGACGACTCGTGCCAGCCGATGCCGATGTTCAGCGCGTCGGCCCCGGCCCGTTCCACTTCACGCGCGAACGCGAGGGTCTCCGCCCGGGACGTGCTTCCTTCCATGGCGTCGTCGCCCGAAAGACGCACCATCAGCGGATAGCCCGCCGGCACGGTCCGCCGCGATTCGGCCACGATTTCCAGAGTGAGTCGCATCCGGCCGGCCAGATCCCCCCCGTAGTCGTCTTCGCGCCGGTTCGTCAGCGGGGACAGGAATTCGTTCAGCAGGTAGCCTTCCGACGCCATCACTTCCACGCCGGCGAACCCGGCCTCCGCGGCGAATGCGGCGCCCGCCGCGAAATGCTCGCGGACGGCGCGGATGTCGTCCCGGCCCATCGCGCGCGGCTCCTCCTTGGTGAAGCGCGAGGCGAGGGCGCTCGGAGCGACCGGAGGCAGCCCGGTCTCGGACGAGCGCGCGTACCGGCCGGAGTGAAAGAGCTGGAGCGCGATCTTCCCGCCCGCTGCGGCAACGGACTCCGCGAGGCGCCGCAGGTCCTCCCGATCGGCCGGGGAGCGCAGGCAGTACATGTGGTCTCCGCCGCCTTCCGGGGAGACGGCGACGCCCCCGGTCACGATCAGCGCGGCGCCGCCGCGCACGCGTTCGGCGTAGAACGCCTGGATCCGGGCCAGGCCGCCGCGCTCGCCCTCGACGCCCAGGTGCATCGACCCCATCAGGAGCCGGTGGCTCAAGGCCATCCCGCCGATCCGGCCCGGCCGGGCGAGCAGGCCGGGTTCCTCCCCGCGGGCGATCCCGGTCATTTGGCCGGGGCGCGGCCGCCGAGCAGGTGGCGGGCGATCACGGTCTTCTGGATTTCCGCGGTGCCTTCCTCGAAGCGTTGCGCCCGGGCGTCCCGGTAGATGCGCTCGATCTCGGATGGCTGGAAATAGCCGCCGCCGCCGAAGGTCTGCAGCGCCCGGTCGGTCACCCTCTGCAGCATTTCGGAGCCGAAGAGCTTGGCCATGGAGGCGATGGGCGAGGTGAGGCGCTTCTCGTCCCAGAGCCGGCCCGCATGGAGGCAAAGCTGCCGCGCGGCCTCGAGATCGGTGGCCGCCTCGGCCAGCCCCATTTGGATCGCCTGGCGCTTGCTCAAAGGCTGGCCGAAGGTGACGCGCTCATGCGCGCGCCGGACCGCGAGATCAAGCGCCCGCTGGGCGAGCCCAACGCAGGTCATGCCGACGCAGACGCGGCTGGGATCCAGGAACCCGTTCAAGGCGACGGTGAGCCCCTGGCCCTCCTCGCCGAGACGGTTTGCCGCCGGCACCCGGCAGTTGTCCAGGTGGATATACGCATGGCCGGTTCCCGTGAGCCCCATCGCCCGGGGCATCGGCTCGATGCGCAGGCCGGGCGCGTCGCGCGGGACCATGAAGGCGAGCGTGCCCTCGGCCCCGGTCGATCCTTCCAGCCGGCCGAACAGAAGCAGATAATCGGCCGTGTCGGCGAAGGTGATGAGCCACTTCTCGCCCGTTATCAGGTAGTCGTCCCCGTCGCGCCGCGCGGAGGTCTTGATGTCGGCCCCGGTTCCGGCCACGGGCTCGGTGAGCGAGAACGCGGCGGTGACCTCGCCCTTCACAACGGGGATGACGAAGCGGCGCCGGCGTTCGTCGTCGGCGAGCAGATCGATCGGGCGCCAGATTCCATTGACGACATGCACGACCATGCGGATCGAGCCGTGGAGCTGGGAGAAGGCTTCGAGGAGCGGGAGGTACTGCGAGAGGGTGAGCCCGTGGCCGCCGTACGCCGCGGGGGCCGCCAGGCGGAGAAAACCCCGGCGCCGGAGGTCCGCCCAGACATCGGGGCCGCAGAGGCCGGTGCGTTCGATTTCGACCGAGAGCGCCCGGCCTTCGCCTTCGACGTAGGCGAGAACGCGGCTTCGGAGTTCAGGGTAGGTCGGGGGGTGTTCCATGAAATCGGGGCTAGCCGCCCAGCCGGAACTCCGGCTGGCGGACCTTCTCCGCGATCATTTGCCGCAGGAGATACTTCTGGACCTTGCCCGACGCCGTCGTCGGGAGCCGCTCGAGGTATTCGATGTGCTCGGGCCAGTAGATCTTGGTCACGCCCTTGCCCTTGAAGAAGGCGATGATCTCCTCCTTGGAAGGCGCCCTGTCGGGATCCTTCGGAGCAATGTAGGCGCAGATGCGTTCGCCCAGGCGGGCGTCGGGCATCGCGACGATCGCGGCCTGCCTGACGGCGTCGAACTGGTACAGGATGTCCTCAAGCTCGGCGGCGGGGATTTTCTCACCGCCCCGGTTGATGACATCCTTGAGCCGGCCCTTGATGTGAAGGTGGCCGTCGGCGTCGAGCGCCGCCAGGTCCCCGGTATCGAAGAAGCCGTCGGCGTCGAGCGCCGATTCGTACCACTCGGGGTGGTCAAGGTAGCCGACGAACATGGCGGGGGTTTTCACCCAGAAATGCCCCTCCTGGCCGTCGGGCAGCGGGCGCCCTTCGGCGTCCCGCACGACCATCTCCATGCCGGGGATCACCCGGCCGTCGGATTTCCAGTGGGCCTCGTCGGCCGTCGGCTGCGCCGAGGCATGGCCCACGGTGACAAGGCACGATTCCGTGGAGCCCCAACCTCCGATCACGCTGCAGCCCAGGGCTTCTCCGGCTTCCCGGGCGAGCTGGCGCGGCACGGCGGCACCGGTCGCCACGAATTTTCTCAGGCCGCGCGGCGGCCGTACGAGGGCCGCCAGGTCGGCGAGGAACGGCATCGCCGCCTGGACGAACGTCGCCCCCTCGCGTTCGACGGCGCGGCGGGCGAGCTCGGTATTCCAGGAAGGCTGGCAGATTTGCGGCGCCCCGAGGTAAAGGGCGATCATCATGCCGTAGAGGAACCCGGTCTGGTGCCCCATGGGCGAGGGCACCCAGATCCGATCCGAGCCCGTCAGCCGCAGCACGCGGGCATGGGAGTCGAGGCCGTGGCTCAGCGTCGTCATGCTGTGTAGAACGCCTTTCGGCTCGCCGGTCGTGCCCGAAGTGAACAGCAGTTGCGCCATCGCGTCGGGCGCCGGCTTCACCTTGGCGAGCGCCGCGCGATCCGCGGGGGCGGAGGCCAGTCCGCCCAGCCCGGTCCAGTGTGCGGCCGGGCCGCCGGCGGCCACCGCGACGGTGGATTCCAGCCGGGGCATGTCCTTGCGGATGGCCTCGATCATCGGGCCGTACCGAAACCCGTGGTACTCTTCGGGCGCGATCAGGATCCGGCTCCGCGAACGATTGACGATGAAGGTGATTTCACGCTCCCGCAGCGCGGGGAGCATCGGGCAGACGACGGCGCCGATCTTCCATATCGCAACCGAGAGCACCACGAACTCCCAGCCGTTCGGCAGGATGAAGGCGACGTTTTCGCCGGGGCGGACGCCCCGGTCGAGCAGGCCCTGCGCGGTCCGCTCGGCCCAGGCGTCGAGTTCGGCGAAGGTGAACCGGACGGGGCGCTCGCGCGCGAGGTCGATGATCGCGATGCGGCCGGGGTCGGCCGCCGCGAGGCGGGACATGAACGAGGCTTCCGCGGGAAGCGCGGGAGCGGGGAGGCGGATGGATGGGTTCATGATTCAGCGGATTTCGGCGCGGACGCCGAGCGTCCGCAGGTGATCCAGGAATTCCGGGTAGGAGATCCGGAATGCGTTCGGATAGGTGATCTCGGTGGGGCCGCGCGCGGCGGTGGCGGCGACGGCCAGGGCCATTTCGACGCGGTGGTCGTTGAACGAGGAAACAGAGGCTCCGGCCAGCGGCTGGCCGCCCTCGATGACAAGATTCTCCCCCCTCTCCTCCAGCCTTGCTCCCATGCGCCGGAGCTGAAGCATGGCCCGGACCCGGTTCGACTCCTTCATCCGGCCCGGACCGATGTTGCGCAGCACGGTCCGACCCTCGGCGGCGGCGCCGAGGACGGCCATCATCGGGAGGAAATCGGGGAGGGTCCGCATGTCCACGGAAATTGACTTCAGCCGAATGCCGGAGTGGCGGATTCGCAGCGTGCGGCGGGCGCCGTCGAAGCGCAGCGGCAGCCCCATGGCGGCCAGGATCGCAGGGATCCCGCCTTCAGGATGCTCCTTTCCGGATCTGATCCCGGTGAGCGTGAGATCGGTCGGATGCAGCGCCGCCAGCCCCAGGAGAAAGGCCGCCGACGACAAGTCGGCGTCGAGGTCGATCTCGCATGCGCGGTAGCGCTGGCCGGGCGGCACGGTCCAGCGTCCCTCACGGGAGGAACCGCCTACGCGGATTCCGAACCGGCGCATCATCGCAAGCGTCAGCGCGACATAGTTGCGTTCGTTGAACGGAGGCACGACCTCGATTGTCGTCCGCCGCGCGGCGAAAGGAGCCAGCATGAGCAGCCCGGAAATCCATTGGCTCAGGGTCCCGGCGATCCGGATCCGGCCGCCGGCCGGCCGGCCCGGGAGAATCTTCACCGGCAGGCAGTGGTCGTCGGACTCCCATGCGATGCCGGCCTGGGTGAGCGCGTCGAGCAGGGGCCCGATTGGCCTCTTCCGCAGAAGATGGTGACCATCATAGGTGGAGGCGCTTCCCGAGGAGCGGCATCCGAGCCCCAGCATGAACTGCAGCGTGGAGCCGGAGCTTCCCACCCGGATCCGTCCGTTGCGCGGGCGGTAGGGCCCACCGCGCAGCCGATAGCCATCTTCCGTCGGCTGCACGTTCACGCCGAAGTCGCGAAGCGCCCGCAGCGTATCCCCGATGTGCCCGCAATCGGACCGCCCATGAATGACGGTCGTGCCTTCGGCCAGCGAGCCGAAGATGAGGGCCCGGTGCAGGTGATATTTGGAGATCGGGACGCGAAGGGCGCCGCGCAGCGTGCCGCGGGCCGGATGGACCACCAGTTTCATGACGCGACGCGGTCGCCGAGTCGGGAATCGTACGCCCACTTGACGTACAGACCGCCCCAGGTGAGGCCGGCCCCGAAGGTCACAAGCAGGAGATTGTCGCCGACGTTCAGCCGGTTCTCCCATTCGCACAGGCAGATGGGGATCGTCGCGGTGGTGGTGTTGCCGTACTTCTCGATGTTCAGCATCACCTGCTCCGGCTTCAGATCGAGCCGGTTCGCCGCTGCCTCGATGATTCGCCGATTGGCCTGATGGGGCACCATGTACGCGATGTCCTCCGGGGCGAGCCGGTTGCGCTCCATGAGCTCCCGGCTGACCGCCACCATCTTTTCGACGGCGACCTTGAAGACCGCCCGTCCGTCCATCGCGACGTAATGCTGGCGGTCCCGGACGCTGCTGATCGACGCCGGCCGGCGGCTGCCTCCCGCCGGCTGATAGATGAGATTGCGCCCGGCGCCGTCGGCATAGAGACGGGCGTCCAGGACGCCCGCGCCATCCTCCCTTGGCTCCACCAGCACGGCGCCGGCCCCGTCGCCGAACAGGACGCAGGTGCGCCGGTCCGTGTAGTCGACCACCGTGGACATCTTGTCCGCTCCGATGACGAGGATTCGGCGGTGCTCGCCGTTCTCCACGAACTGCCGGGCGGTGTTCAGGGCGAAGATGAAGCCCGAGCAGGTCGCCATCAGGTCGAAACTCCACGCGCGCTTGGCGCCGATGAGATCGGACACGATGGTCGCGGTGGCGGGGTACTGGAACTCCGGCGTCGCGGTCGTGACGATCACCAGGTCGATGCTCAGGGGGTCGATCCCGGTCTTCCTCAGCAGTGCCTTGGCCGCCTCGGCCGCCATGTAGGCCGTCCCCTTTTCTGGATCCAGGAGGATCCGGCGCTCCCGGATGCCGGTCCGGCCGACGATCCAGGAGTCGCTGGTGTCCACCATGCCCTCGAAATCGGCGTTGGTCAGCCGTTCCTCCGGCACCCAATGGGCCACGCCCGTGATCGCGGCATGGATCGTCCGGCGATCACGGTTCCGGCGAGGATCAAGGTGCTCCACCGTCGGCGGGAGAGTGTCGCTTTGCGGGGCATCGAACATTTTTTACCTGCTTTTTGGATCGAAGCAGGAGTCATCAGCCGAGGTGCGGTTTTGCCGGGCGATCGGCGCGGGCGAACTCCATCGCCCGGTCTGAAGTGTCTCCTGATCCGAGAGAACCAAACAAGCGTAGGAATGGGGCTTACGCAACGACAAGCCTTTTTGCGGCGGGCGGCGCGCCTCCCGGGAATTCTCCGACGGGCGCATCGGGGTTTGACCTATGGCCATCTCACGGTGTCCACGATGTCCTGTTGCGGGGCGAAAGGGTCGCGGCCCGATTGTTCGGCCCGGCTGGCACGGAAGCCCGGAGGCGACGGGTCCCAACTTTCGCGAAGCCAGCCCGAGCGGTTCCGAGGGCCCCTTTGGACCGCCGCCGGCGTCCCCGCTCCAAACCGTTGACGGGGCGGCGGAAGCTCAGTCTGCGCCAGCGATTTGGGCAATCCCGCCTCGTGAATCGCACGCTTCCGGTTCAGGCTGCCGCCCATGATCTACCTGATTCGCCACGGCGAAACCGAATGGGCCCGCGATGGTCGCCATACGGGACGCACGGACCTGCCGCTTACGGAACGCGGCCGGGTCCGGGCGCGCCTCCTGCGGCCCTTTTTCGAAAGCGCCGCCTTCGAGGCGATCCTGTCCAGCCCCCTCGCGCGAGCGACCGAGACGGCCGAACTGGCCGGGATCGGCCGCGACCGGTTGAACGTCCTGGATGATCTCCATGAGTGGGACTACGGGGACTATGAGGGTCGGACGACCGAGGAGATCCGCCGGATGGCTCCGGGCTGGACGATCTGGACGCAGCCGTGTCCGCACGGCGAAACGATCGGCGAGGTCGCCGCGCGCGCCGATCGGGCGATCGGCGGCCTGGATGGGCGACGCGGGGATTGCG
>JBOHXF010000143.1:0-6205 GCA_050737455.1 Opitutaceae bacterium
GGCTGGCACCGGTGCGGTCAAGTCCGCGGCGAAGCGGATCGCGGTCCACCGCGTCGCCATAGGCGAGCGCCGCGTCCCGACGTACGGCGAGCCCCGCTCCGACGGGAGCGCACCCAGGATAGTCGCGGGGCGAGCCGTCGGCCCACTCCGCGCGGACCGGCCGCTCGCCCAGATCGCGCAGGGCGAGCAGCCCGTCGAACTCGCGAATCCAGGCCGGAGGATCGGGGTGGAACTCAGGAAGGGATTTGCCGCCGGCGGCGCCAAGGCGCGGATCGCCTTGGAACGCCGCCAGCCCGAAGGCGAGGTAATCCGGCGCCAGCACGTTATCGTCGTCGACCATCACGCAAACCTGCCCCTGCGCCTCCCGAAATCCGCGGACGCGTGCCGCGGTCAACCCTGGCGCGGGCTCCCGCACAAGGCGCAGCCCCGGGAGCCGCATTTCGCGAAAAAGGGAATCCGCCGGAAACCGATCCGAGGCGCTGTCGACCACGATCGCCTCCCAGCGCGCGGGCTCAAGAGTCTGCTCCCTGAGTCCGCGCAGCGTGCGGATGAACCGGCCGATGTCGGGGTTATGACAGGGCACGATGACCGAAAGATCGGGACCGCTCATGATGTGGCTGCGTTGACGCGACGCGGTTTCATGCGCGCTTGCGCACGACGCGCGCGGGCGCGCCCATCGCGACCGAATTGGCCTCGAGATCCTGGCTGACCAGCGATCCCGCGCCGACGACGCATCCGTCCCCGATGCTGACGCCTCCGAGCACGGTCACGCCGGCGCCCAGCCAGACGTCGGAGCCGATCCGGGTGGCCCGCAGGACGTCCGGCTGGGTGTTGATGCGCACTCCGGGAGGAGGCACGGTGTGATCGGAGGAGAGGATGCGGCAATGCATCGAAATCAGCGTGTCGTCCCCAACCCGCACCCCGCCATGCCCGTAAACAATCGCATACGGTCCGATGAAGACCCGATCGCCGACATCGATCCGCCCACCCCAGCTTTCGATCAGCGCCCCGCGGCTGATGCGGACGCCCCGGCCGAAGCGGAGCTCGCCTCGGCCACCCCGCGCGAACCCACGCCGGATGCGCACCGCGCCCTGGATGTCGGCGTCCGGGCCAAAGGTCACACCGGCTGCGCGCAACCAGGCCAGGCGCCAGGCGATCAGAATCGGACGTGCGAGGGTTCTCATCGGTTAGGGGCTGAGGATGCGAAGGTAGTCGTTGGGCCGATGGAGCGCCCGGGCCCGTTCGGCCGCCGCCATGCCCATTTCACGCCAGCGCTCGCGCCCGGCCCAAGCTTCGCGGAGGGACGCGGTCAGCAGTTCAAGGTTCGGGGCGGGGCACAGGAAGCCCGTGCGGCCATGGTCGATCCATTCGTCGGCGGCGCCCACCCGGGTCGCAAGGACCGCGCGGCTGCGGAACATGGCCTCGGGCAAAGTCATGGGCACGCCTTCGTCCAACGCGGCGGAAATGAGGAGGTGGCTTTCGCTCCAGATGGCGTCGATGCTCGGGGCGAAGCCGCGGAACCGGACGCGGCCTTCGAGGCCGAAGTGAACCGCGCATTCCTCCAGGTACCCCAGATCGGGGCCGCGGCCATGGACGTTCAGGCGCCAATCCGCCTCGGCTCCGAGGCCGGCTGCCAGCGCCGCGATGACCAGGTCGATGCCCTTGATGCTCTCAAGCCGTGCGACGGTCGCGAAGGTCCAGGGTGGCGGGTCCGCCCAGGCGGGCGGCCGCTCCGGGGCAAGTGGGTTGTGAACCCGGCAGCCATGGATGCATTCGGCGTTCGGAAGGGGATGGAGCAGGTGGCGCCGGGTGATCGCGAGATTGCGCGGGGAAACGAAGAAGAGCCGGTCGGCCGCGATCAGGATTTCGCGCGCCCGCCGACGGTCGGCTTCGGGGAGCCGGGGATGCTCGTGCTGGAGGTTGGCGATGATCCGGTACCGGGTGCCGGAGGCGCGCAGCCACTCGCAGACGGGGGTTTCCAGGACCGTGTCATATGTCCCGCCGCAACTGAAAACCGCGAGATCGGGCGCGAAGGCGCGCAGGCGCCGCAGCAGGGGATCGGTCTGTCCCAGCCAGCGGCCAGCCTTGCTCCGTCCGCGGGCCCAGACCGAAAGGGTGGATTCCGGCGCCCGGCGGATGCCGATCGCGGCTCCCCGGCCAATCAGCGCCCGCACCCGCGGATCGGGCGCGACCAGGTTTGAAATCTCCAGATGCAGGCGATCGCCCCGCTCGGCAGCGGCCTCCGCGGCCGCGGTCCAAAGCGCGTCCGCCCCGCCCCAGGGATAGCCGAGGATCGTCGAGACGAAGGCGATTTTCACGCAGGCAGCCGCCGTTGCAGCCGGATCCAGGCGGAGGGCACGATGTCTCCGCTCAGGATGTTCGGATCGGCATGCCAGGGATTGGGCGCGATCACGATCTTGGAGGGATTCGGATTCAGCCACGCGCCCCACCAGGCGAACGTGCTGTTCGAAAGGATGGCGTGGTCGCAGAGACTGATGAGCCGCAGCTTGTCGTGCGCCAAGGCTGGCGCCGTGCGGACATACACGCGCGGGCCGGCGGGCTGAAACTCCCGTTCGACCGCGTCGAGGTCGTCGGAAAAGATGTAGAGCGTGACCCGCGGCACGCGCTCGCGCAGAGCCGCGAGCGCGCGCTCATAGAAGTCGAGGCCCAGCACGCCGATTTCGCGGCTGAACACCGGATTGCGGGCATAGTCGCCGCGGCGGAAATGCACGGCGACCGACGGTCCGCCCGTCCGGATGCGTTCCGCCGCTTCGGCGATTGCGGGCGGAGCCGGGTAGCGGAACGAGAAATGCAGGCGCACCCGTTGCGCCGCGGCCTCGAAGAAGCGCTCCGACTGCCACATGCCGTCGAGATAGGTGTCGTCGGGCTGCTCGAAAAAATCCGGCGAGAAGGCCGCGCTCGCCGCGCGATGCCAATGGCCCGGCCTCGCGTGCGCTTGGACGTACCGGTAGAAGTGGAGCCGCCGGGCGCAGCGGACCGACCAGCGCTCGGCGCGGGTCAGAGGGGCGCCGCGCAGCCGCTCGATCTCCTCGCGCGTGGCGAACTGCTCGGTGATGTTGAAACAGCTCAGACCGTACCGGTTGTGCGCCTCGTACGCGGGATCCTCCCGGTACCAGCCGACGTCGAGCTTGAGCACGGTGCGCCGGCGTTCCGCAAGCGCCAGGCCGGCCGCGTATTGGAACATTTGGTTGCCCAGCCCTCCGAGCAGACGCGTGACGATCATCGGGGCCTCATTTCGGTTCGATTCGCACCCGCATCGAATTGAGCACCGCGCCCACTCCGAAGGTGGTGGGAAAGTATCCGCCGATTCCGGGACCACCGATTTCGAACCGGGTGGCCCGGATCTGCTGAAGCGTGCGCTCGCCCTGGCTCAGGCTTGCCACCACGGTGTAGCTCCCGGATGCCAGGGTGACGGTCTGTTCGAAGACGGCGTCGTAGTCCCCCGAAGGGGCGGGGCGCGGTTCGCTCCAGGCCGTCTGCACGCCGGCGCCGTCGGAGGCCACCAGTCCCACGGACACGACCAGCGCGTCGAGCGGGCGGACCAGCCGGAAGCGGACGCGCAGTCGCCAGGGCGCCCCGACCTGCACCTGGAGCGGCATCGGGCGTCCGTCGGGGAATTCCAGGGCGATCGCGACGAGGTAGGCGATCTCCAGCAGCTCGGCGGGAGGCGCCGGAACCCTATCGGCACCCGGCTCCTCCAGACCGTGCAGGTAGTGGTCCAGGATGCGCCCGGACGGGCCGATGGCCTGGATCCGGCCCGCGGACAGGAGGACCGTGGTCCGGCAAAGCTGTCGGATCGCGGCGAGATTGTGGCTTACGAAGAGAATCGTCCGGCCTTCGCCGCGGGCGGCCGCCTCCATTTTGCCCAGACATTTCTTCTGGAACGCGATGTCGCCCACCGCGAGAACCTCGTCGACCACGAGGATTTCGGGCTCGAGGTGCGCCGCGACGGCGAAGGCCAGCCGGACGTACATGCCGCTCGAATAATGCTTCACCGGCGTGTCGAGGAAGCGCTCGACTTCGGCGAACTCGACGATTTCGGCGAACTTGCGCCGGATCTCGGCGCGGCTCATTCCGAGGATGGCGCCATTCAGGAAGATGTTTTCCCGGCCCGTGAGCTCCGGATGGAATCCGGTGCCGACCTCGAGCAGGCTCGCGACCCGCCCCCGCAGCCGGACCAGTCCCGCCGTGGGTTCGGTGATGCGGGAAAGGATCTTCAGCAGCGTCGACTTGCCCGCGCCGTTGCGTCCGATGAGGCCCACCACCTCGCCGCGGCGGACCTCGAAGGACACGTCGCGCAGCGCCCAGAATTCCTCCGGGCCCGAGTCGGCGCGCCAGCCGTTGCGCACACCGAGCGCCGCCCGGCGCAGGCCGTGCGCGATGCGGTCGCGCAACGTGTCGGCCCGGGCCTGGTGCCCGATCACGTAGCGCTTGGACACTTCCTGGATGGAGAGCGCTGCGTCCTCAGCCATGGTGGAGCGGGTTCATATCGCGTCGGCGAACGTGCGCTCGGTCCGCCGGAAATACCGCAGGCCGCCGGCCAGGAGCAGGGCCGTGAGCGCGATGGCGGAGAGCAGTCCGGCCCGGTCGAAGCCCTGGCCGCCCCGCAGCAGGCACCAGCGGAATCCGTCGATGATCCCGGTCATCGGATTGAGGTCGATCAGCCACCGCCACGACGGAACGACGTGGGCGCTGAAGCCGATCGGCGACACGAAGACGCCGACTTGCATCAGGAACGGCACGATGTAGCGAAAATCCCGGTAGCGCACCATCGCGGCCGTGAACCACAGGCCGGCGCCGAATGCCAGAGCCAGCGCCGCCGCGGCGAACAGCGGCAGCAGGGCCCAGCGCCAGTCGGGGACGCGCCCGAACCAGAACGACGCGCCGACGTACAGCGCGAGCACGACCAGGAAATCCACAAGGGCGACCCCGAGCGCCGAAAGCGGGATGATGAGCCGGGGGAAATAGACCTTGGAGATCAGGTTGGCGTTCGACACCAGGCTGGCGCTCGCGCCGGCGAGCGCCGCGGAAAAGAGCTGCCAGGGCAGCAGGCCGGAAAGCACGAGCAGGGGATAGGGCGCGCCGCCGGACGACATGCCGGCCAGTTTGCCGAAGACGAACGTGAACACCCCGGTGGTGACGATCGGCTGCAAAAGCGCCCAGCCGATCCCCAGGGCCATCTGTTTGTAGCGCACCTTGACGTCCCTGAGGGTGAGATAGCCCAAAAGCTCGCGGTAGCGCCAGAGGTCGGTCCAGTACTGTCCGCCGGAGCTCCCGGGGCGGATGACGAGCTCGGCGGGCCCGGCGGCCGCGGGCTGACTCGGGTTTGGCACGATCTCTTCGGCGGGCCAAAGGGGTTCGGAGGGGGGCGCGTTCACGAAAAAAGGAGGACGGCGAGGCGCTCCTTGAACAGTTCGTACGAAAATCGGCCCGCGCGGTCGAGCATGACCGTCTGATCCCAGGTTCGCCGAAGTCCCTCGACGAGTCCCGACGCCAGCGCGGCGGGGTTTCCCGGCTCGACGAGGATGCCGGTATCGGCGGTGACCAGCTCCGGAGCCGCCGCCGCCCTCGCGGCGAGGCAGGGCCGTCCGTGCGCCATCGCCTCAAGGTAGACGAGTCCGAAACCTTCCATCGTGCTGGGGAGGGCGAACAGCCGGCACTCGCGCAGTTCCTCCTCGATCCGCGCGTCGCCGGCCGGTCCCAGAAACTCGACGACTCCGTCCGGCAGGCCGAGGCGCCGGGCGATCGACTCCAGCCGGGGTCTGTCCTCCCCCTGACCGATCACCCGGAGCCGGGCCTCCGGCTCCGAGGCCCGGACGGCGGGCATCGCCTCGACGAGCGCATCCACGCCCTTGTAGCGGTCCTCGCGTCCCAGGCGGGAAATCGCGACGATGACCGGCGGGCAGGCCCGCAGCGGTTTTCCCGGCGCGATCGCGAACGCGGGATCCAGCCCGTTGGGCAGCACGACCGCCCGGACGGGATCGACCGGCGCGTGCCGTAGGAACTCGCGGCGCGTATGCTCGCTGACGCAGAGGATCCGCTCGGCTCCGCGCAGGAAGAACCTTTCGCAGGCGCCGAACGCGCGCCAGACCTCGATGCCGTGCGCGACCAGGTAGTACCGCCGGCCGCGGCGCAGACGCGCGGCCGCCCAGGCGACCGGCAACTGCGCCACGTGCCCGCACAC
>JBOHXF010000144.1:0-3551 GCA_050737455.1 Opitutaceae bacterium
CTCCTAGGAGGAGGAAAGTGAGGGAACGCAGGGAGGTCACCAGTGGGAGGTCAGGGTCGCGGAATAGCTTCGGCTGGGAAAGGTGGCAAAAGCGAGATTGGATGCATTGCGGAAGTAGTTATACGCAACTCCCGCCTGGAGGTGGCTGTTCAATTGGTAAGTGATGCCCGCGTTCCAGGACGCGTACCGGTCCCGGCGTTCGGTCGCCGAGTCCGGCAGGAGCCCGTACGGGCCGTAAAACGCCACGAGCCCTCCCCCGAGACCCGAGGTGAAGGACAGGTGCTTGCTGCGGACATAAGTGGCGTTCAGGGAAGCTCCGGTCGTGTCGGTCGTGGCGTTGGTGGAGGTCGTCGCGAAGTCCTTGCTCAGGTTCGCGGCGAAAGTGAGCGCCGGGTTCGGCGCCCAGCTGAGCTGGCCTTCCGCCGTCCAGTCTCCGTAGCGGCCCTGGCTGGCCGGGCCATTCAGCGGGATGCCGTGGGGATAGCGGAGCTGATAGCCCGCGCTCAGGCTGCCCTGGATGGGGCCGATCACCTGGCCGTCCACCCCGATGCTGAGGGCGTCGTCCGTCGTGGACGTGTGGTCCGAACTGTCTTCTTGGCGGATGCGGTAGCTGGCGAAAAGATCGCGCTGGTCCGAAAGCACGTAAAAGAGACCGGCCGACGCGCCATAGGTCTTCAAGTCGATGAGCGGCTGCCCGCCGGTGTCGATGTAATCCAAATAGCCGCCGTCGATCGATCCGGTCAGGAAGTACCGGTCGATGACCGGATACTTGACCTTCAGTTCGGCGGTGTAATCCCAGGACACATCGTGGACGTTCGCGGCGACATCGGTCTGGCTGGTGCGGGCGGCGGCGAATGCGAGCGCTCCCGTCTCGCGGCCCGAGTCCTTCTCGAACTCCAGCCGGTAGCTCGGGTTCAGGCTATCGTAGCTCTTGTACTTGAAATAATCGTTCAACGTGAATGAAGCCGAGGCGTTGACTCCGATCAGGCCGGCTCGGCGCTGGTACTCGAGCCCTGCCGCATACGTCGAGATCGTGTCGCCAACCCCGTCCGCGCTGGCGTCGATGTTGGAGGCATGGCTGATCGTGTAAGTCCCCGAAACGAAGATCTGATCGGTCCCGTCGTTGAGCCGCACGAGCCCGAGGGCTGGGTGCTGGCCGAGGGCTGCGAGCGATCCCAGGATCCAGACGGCGCGAAAGCGGGCAAGGCATCCCATCGGCGCTGGCGTGGTCGGAGCAGAGCGGCGGCCGCGCGGGCGCATCCTATCCCCCGGAAGGACGGGAGGTCAGCGAAGCGGGACTGACCTCGAATTGCACCGGCACGTTGGAGAGGGCGAGGGGGATCGCCACGATCTCGTCCGTCCCGGGCCCGGTCGGAGAAGAGGGCGTCCCCCCGTCGTCGCCGTCGAACGCGGTGATTGCGCCGGAATTCGATCCTGAGCCGCCTCCGCGCATTTCGAAGTACACGGTGTGCCTCGCGGCGGACGCCATCTCGACGAGGTGCTCGAGGGCGTCGAGTTCACCCGTGGGAATCTCCTGGATCGTCATGAGCGGCGGGCCTCCGTTCGGATCGGGCGTGAAGACGATCTGCTGGCCGGCGTGCAGGAGGTCGTCGCTCGTTTGCACGCTTGCGGGAAAGACGATGGAGGCGCCGCCGAGGACGGAAATCACCGTCCGCTCGCCCTTCGACTGGATGACGACCTGGCCGCTCCTTATGTTCGCGCCGCCGAGCGCCGTTTTGTAGCGCATGAGGCTGCCCGGGGCGAGCACGCTCGCGCTGATCGCCACCGTCCCATGGAACAGGTAGGCCAGCGTCCGCGAAACGGAAGGCTCGCGTTCCATGTCGGTGCGGTTCGGCACGAAAGGCTCCTGCTGGAATTTCGTCACGCGCAGGCGGGTGTCGGCATCCAAGAACAGCCCGGTGCCGTTGGAGAAGACCATTGCGTCCACGGAATTATCGAGGGTCTCGAGCGTGGCGCCGTCGGCGTCGTACACCGAATGCTTCGTGAGCTCGTCGATTCTCGTGCCGAGGTCGATCTGGGCGTCTCCGGCGACATCCGCGACGAAGAATTTGCCCATCGGATCCTTGGGCGCGGCAAGGGCGACCGTGGCCAGGAACGTCGCGGCGCAGAGAAGAAACCCGGGTCGCAATCGGGTGGGCAAAGGGCTCGTCACGTTGGGTTTCTTGTAAGTTTTTCCAGTGGAAGGGGCAAGGATGGTATAACTACTTATCCGAGCACAAGGTTGAGGATCCGTCCCGGCACGAAAACGACGCGAGCGACCGTTTTTCCCGCGACGAAGTGCCGCACTTGGGGAAGGGCGAGCGCGAGCCGGACGGCCTCCTCCTGGCCGATGCCGGCCGGTACCAACAAGTCGGCGCGGTGGCGGCCGTCGACCTGGACGATCAATTTCACTTCGCTCGCGGCCAGGAGGGACGGATCATAGGCGGGCCAGGCACCGTCGTGCACCGGCGGGACCCCTCCGCTCCGCGACCAGAGTTCCTCGGCGATGTGCGGGGCGAAGGGCGCCAGCAGGCGAAGGAAATCGCGCATCGCCGCGGGGGCCACCGCAGTCTCCTTCTGCAGCGCGTTCACGAAGATCATCATCTGCGAAATGGCCGTGTTGAAGCGCAGCGCCTCAAGATCGTCGCCGACCTTGCGGATCGTCTCGTGCAGGACGCGCCGGAATGCCGGGCTTTCGGAGGCGCCGGCCTGGATTTTCGGATTGGGGCCGCCGTCGGGACCAACACATTCCCGCCAGAGCTTGTGGAGGAAGCGGTGCACGCCTTCGATGCCGCGCGGGTTCCAGGGTTTCGTGGCCTCCAGCGGGCCGAGAAAAAGGAGATAGAGACGGAGCGTGTCCGCGCCGTGGCTCTCGATCACGGTGTCGGGGCTGACCACATTGCCGCGGCTCTTGGACATCTTCTCCCCGTCCTCGCCAAGGATGATTCCCTGGTGGAAAAGCTTCCGGAACGGCTCCTCGGTCGGGACCGCGCCGACATCGTGCAGCACCTTGTGCCAGAACCGTGCGTACAGGAGATGGAGCACGGCGTGTTCGGCGCCCCCGACGTAGAGGTCCGGCATGCCCCAGGTCCGGAGCGCCTCCGCGGAGGCGATTGTCCGTTCGTTCCGCGGATCGGTGAAGCGCAGGTAGTACCAGCAGGAACCGGCCCACTGCGGCATCGTGTTGGTCTCGCGGCGCGCCCGCACCCAGCCGTCGCCGTGCGGCCGCCCCCTCGAGGCGGGAACGGTCTTGCCGGTCTCGAGATGGAACCACACTTCGAGCCATTCGGGCACGTTGGCGAGCGGACTTTCCCCGTTGCCGCTGGGCAGGTACGAGGCGACATCGGGCAGCTCCAGCGGAAGCGCCGCCGCGGGCAGGGGCAGGGCGCAGAGCGTCTGCCCATTTTCGGCATAGGTGACGGGATCGGCGGGCAGGTCCTCCCGCCGGACGGCCACCGCCTTCGCGTAATCGTCCTTGTTGACCCAGACGATCGGAATCGGCTCGCCCCAATAGCGCTGCCGGGAGAAGAGCCAGTCGCGGAGCTTGTAAT
>JBOHXF010000145.1:0-1695 GCA_050737455.1 Opitutaceae bacterium
CTTCACGGAAGTCATCATCGCGCCCCGGTTCAGCGATGGGGCTAGGGCGATTTTTGCCCGCAAGAAAAACCTGCGGCTCATGGAAGCCGCGGCGCCTCTCGCGGGCGACGCCCTGCTGGAGATCCGCTCGGTGATCGGCGGCGTGCTGGTGCAGGACCGGGACCGGACTGTCGGCGACCCGGCGAAGTTCCGGGTGGTCACCCGGCGCGCGCCGAGTCCGGAGGAGTGGCGCTCCCTGCTGTTCGGTTGGACGATCGTCAAGCACGTCAAGTCCAACGCCATCGTCTACACCCGGGGCGAGCGCACCCTGGGCGTCGGCGCGGGCCAGATGGCCCGGGTGGACAGCTCGCGGATCGCCGGATGGAAGGCGAAGGAGGCGGGCCTCGACTTGGCGGGATCCGCCGTCGCAAGCGAGGCGCTGTTTCCGTTTGCCGACGGGCTGGTGGCGGCGGCCGACGCGGGCGCCACCTGCGCGATCCAGCCGGGCGGCGCCATTCGCGACGCGGAGGTGATCCGGGCGGCGGACGAACGGAACCTGGCGATGGTCTTCACCGGGATCCGGCACTTTAGGCACTGAGCCGGAGGCCGGCGACTCACCGGCCGAGCTTGTGGAATCCGCCGGGACGCCCCGGGGCTCGGGTATTCCCCCCGGTCTCCTTCAAAGCGGGCCTCGAGTTTCCTTCCGGCGGATCCATCCCGGCCGGTCGGGCGATCGCGGGGGTTCCGCCTGGGAGGAACACAAAATGTATTCGATAATCCGCCGCCCCGCCCTACGGTTGGCGGATGTTCGACCCCGTTGAGAAGCTGAAGGAATTCATCGGGCAGCCGAGCGTCTCGACCGATTCGAAGCATGCCGAGGGCATGCGCGGCGCGCGGGAGTTCGTCGCGGACCTGCTCCGGGAGCTGGGCTTCGCGGTGGAGATCGCGCCGAGCCCCCGGCATCCGCTGGTGTTCGCGCAGCGGGGCGGCGATCCCGGGTGGCCGCACGTCGCGATTTACGGTCATTACGATGTCCAGCCCGCCGATCCGGCCGCGCTTTGGAAGACGCCGCCCTTCGAGGCAACCGTGGTGGACGGGCGGATCTACGGGCGCGGGGCGGCGGACAACAAGGGCCCGCTGCTCGCCAACATCGCCGCGGTCGCTCGGCTGCTGGAGGACGATCCCGGGATCCCGCTGCGGATCACCTTCCTGGTCGAGGGCGAGGAGGAGATCGGCAGCCCGAGCTTCCCGTCGTTCCTGGGCCGCTATCGCGACCGGCTGAAGGAGGCCGATTTTGTCTATTTGTCCGATACGCAGAGCCCCCGCGCCGACCAGGTGGCGATCACCTGCGGCATGCGGGGGCTCGCGCTGTTCGATCTCCAGGTGATCGGCCCGAACATGGACCTTCACTCGGGCCTGCACGGCGGGGTTCTGCGCAACCCGATCCAGGCCCTGGCCGAAATCTGCGCGGGCCTGCACGCCCCGGACGGCCGGGTGGACGTGCCGGGATTTTACGAGGGGATCCGGCCCGTGGAGGACTGGGAGCGCGCCGAGGTGGGCAAGCTCGGGCTGGACGAGGCCGCCTACCGCGAATTCCTCGGAGTGGACGCCCTTCACATGCCGCCCGGCTTCTCGCCGGCCGAGGCGATCCGATTCCAGCCGACCCTTGAGTTCAACGGCGTCGGCGGCGGCTACCAGGGCGAGGGCTCCAAGACG
>JBOHXF010000146.1:0-1957 GCA_050737455.1 Opitutaceae bacterium
GGCAAGCACCGTCCAGCCTTGGATCGAGATTGTGCTCGGGCTCTACTGCGCGGGCAGCCTCGTGTACTACATTCTGGCCGGCGGGTACCTGATCGGGCCGTTCCTCGCGCTCTACGCCGCGGGGTTCCTGGTCATCGGGTGCGCGGGATTGTACGAACTTCGGGCGGCGGCGGAGCCGCTGCTGCCCTACTGCAGCACCTCGTAGATTTCGACGAGGGCGACGCCGGAGGACCCGTCGGCCGCCGTGACCTGCGCCGTGTAGCTCCCCGGCGGCAGGTTGGCCACCATCGCGCAATCCGCCGAGCCGGCGGGCACGCTGAACGCGCCCACCTGGCCGAGGATCGAGCTAGTCGCCGCCTGGATGCCGGAGCCATAAGTCGTGCCGCCCAGGGTCGAGGCGTTGCTCCATCCGATATTGGAGGCGACGACATCGTGATTCGAGTCGTACAGGGTCAGGACGGGTGCGTCCAGGACGCCGGGCACTCCGAAGGGGGTGAGTCCGGGCCCGATGGCGCGGATGAGCACGGTCTCCTCGCCGGTGCCGCCGATCACGAACCCGGCGACCAGCGGAGCCCCCGAGGCCACGACCGCCCGGGCCGAAATGTTGGCGAGCCGGTCGGGGGGATTGCTTGAATCCGCATCGTAGATTTCCGCGAGGGCATTGCCTGTGTCGCCGCTGGCGCCCGTGATTTGCGCCGTATAGGGGGCGGCTGGGAGGGTCGCGACGAGGGCCGAATCGGCCGAACCGGCAGGAAGAGCGAACGCGTACACCCGGCCGAACAGAGCGCTCGTGGCCGGCTGAATGTCGCCCGCGTAGGCGCCGGTCTCGACTTGCGGAGGAGTGCCCCAGCCGATGTCCGAGGCGATCTCCACGCTCTCACGGTCGAATAGAGCCAGCGAGGGATCCGGCAGGACATCGGCGACATTGTACGGCGGCGGCGCGAGCGCGGGCCCCACGCCGCGGATCAGCACCTGCTTCTCGCCGGAGCCGGAGATCACGAATCCCGCCGTGAGGACGCCGGAACCCGGTTGCACGCCCGCGCGGGCCGATAGGTTCAGGAGGCGCGCGGTCGAGAGCGAAAGAGCGAAGCCTGTTGTCACGCTGCCGTAGGAGTTCGTCGCCGTGACTTGATAATCGCCCGCGCTGGCGGACTGAAAATCCGCGATCGAATAGCTGGCGCCGGTCGCGCCGGGGATCGGTGAGTCATTCAACGACCATTGGTACGACACTCCCGTTCCCGCCGTCGTTATCTGCAAGTCGACGGTGCTGCCCGAGAGCACCTTCCCTCCGGGAGATGCCGTCAAAACGACCGGTGCGCCTATCACCGTGAGGATCGCGCCGGCCGACGCCGTCGAGGCGTTCGGACCCGAAACGACGCAGCGGAATAGCGTCTGGTTCAACCCCACGCTCGCGTCGGACACGGTGAGCACGGCGGTGCTCGAACCGCTGTAGGTTCCCGAAGCGGCGGGGCCATCGAAAATATCGGTCCAAGCGGACGTTTCCGAAGACTCGCTCTGCCACTGGTAACTGGAAATGCCGGCGGCGCCGACGGCCCCGACCGAAAACGTGGGTCCCGCGGCCTCTTGACCGGCCACGATCGTCGCACCGGCCGGTGACTCGGTGATCTGCGGTGCTCCAAGGTCCAACCGGCGCACGTCGAAATTGCCGCCGTCGACGAGGTACATGACCCCGTTTCCGACCAGGGCCAGATCGGTGGGGTTATAAAATCGGGATACGAACGGGAGCCCATCGACGTTATCCAAGTCCCCCGCCGATCCGGCGACGGTCGAGACGGCCCCATTCGGGGTGATCCGGCGGACCGTGCCAGTATCCTGGTCGCACACGTAGATGTCCCCCGCGGCGTCCACCCGGAGGCCGGCCGTGAGATCGAAACGCGCGGCCGAGCCCGCCCCATCGGCGCTCCCGGTCCTGCCGGCCCGGCCCGCGATCGTCGTG
>JBOHXF010000147.1:0-4192 GCA_050737455.1 Opitutaceae bacterium
GGGCGCGATCGCCCGCTCCGAGGGCGGCGCAGGTCTGCTCCGCATCGCCGAGGGCCGTCAGGCAGGCCGCGGCTGCGATGTGGACGGACGGGCGCTGCGCCGGGCGTGACATGGCGGGGCGCTCTCCGCGCTCAGGATGGAACCCGCCCCTCAGGGGCTCGCTCGCGGATGAATTCGGCGAGGGCGGAGATGCTGGACAAGGCCTTCCGGGATTCCTCACTGCTGGTGATCTTGATCCGGTAGCGCTTTTCGATCGCGACGACCAGCTCGAGCGCGTCGATCGAGTCGAGATTCAGCCCGGAACCGATGAGCGGCTCGTCGTCGGCAAGGTCCCCGGGCTTGATGTCCTCGAGTTTGAGGGTCACGACGATGAGTTCCTTGAGACTGGCTCTGAGCGGATCGGCCATGCGGGAGGAAGAGACGCGCCCGCTCAACGGCTTTCCACGGGCGCGGCTCCGGCGGGCCCTCCCACCGCGAGGAAATGGTTCGCCTTGAGGTGGTCGTTGAATCGGCGGGCCACGTCCCTCTTGATGTGAGTGACGCAGGCGGCCGCGGCGAGCGTCGCCCAGGCGAAAGCGATTTGAAGCGGTGCGGCGGCAGTTTTCATGGGCGAATGAGATGCCAGGTTCGGGGAATCCTCCCGGATGTGGCAAGGCCGGATGCGCGGTCAGTCGGATGTCCGCAGCACATGGCAGACATTGCTTCCGCCGAAGCCGCTTGTGTTGTTGAGGATGACGCCGGGCGACTCGGGCAGGGCCGCGCGCGGCAGCTTCAGCAACGCGCAGGGCGGATCGGGCTCGGCCAGGTGGGGATTGCCGGGAGTGAATCCCTCGCGCAGGGCGATCGCGCAGAAAGCGGCGCCAAGCGCACCCGACATCGAAAGGGGATGCCCGGTGAGCCCCTTGGTGGCGCCGATCCGCGGAGCGCTCGCGGCGAAGACGGCGCGAAGCGCCCGCGCTTCCGAGCGGTCGCCCGACGGGGTCGACGTGGCGTGGGCGCTCACATAGCCGATCTCGCCCGGCCCCACTCCGGCGTCCGCCAGCGCGCGCCGCATCGCCTCCGCGAGGCCGGCGCCCTCCGGATGCGAGCTGGCGACGTTGTAGCCGTCCGCCGCCTGACCCCAGCCGGCGAACTCGGCGTAAACCGGCGCTTCCCGCCGGCGGGCGCATTGCTGCTCCTCGACGATCAGGCAGACCGCGCCGCCCGAGGCGACAAAACCGTCCCGGTTCCGATCGAAGGGGCGGGAGGCGAGGTCCGGATCGGCCTCGGTCGAGAGGGCCCGCATGGCGGCGAAGGGCAGCACGGTCTCGGCGCTCACCTCCTCTCCGGCGACGACCAGCATGCGCCGTTGGCGGCCGAGGCGGATTTCGTCCAGCGCGCACCCAAGCGCGTGGCTGGACGAGGCGCAGGCCGAGGAAAATCCGCCCACCGCTCCCCGGATCCCGTAATGCGCGGCCAAGTTGAAATTGAGCGTGCCCGAGATCGACGAAACGATGCTGAGGGGGTTGGTCCGCTCGCCCCGGGTCGCGTGCAGCATCCCGAGATGGTGGTGGGTCAGGAAGGCCGAGCCCCCCGAGGCGCAGTAGAGGCCGGTGGACCCGTCGGCGAGCTCCGGCGCGGCCAGGCGCGCATCGGCCAGGGCCTGTTCCACCGCGCAGAGGGCGTACAGACCGTGCGGCGCGAGGCTGCGGAGGCTCTCCCGCGAGAGCTCATAGCGGGACGGATACCGCCAATCGCGCCAGCTCGGCGAGTCGGTCCGGAATTCCTTCACCGTGCCGGCGACCTTCACCCCGAGCGCCGGGTTGTCGAGAAAGCGGATCCGCTCCAGGCCGTGGCGCGACTCACGCAGGCTTCGGACCACCGCGGCGCGGTCGTTGCCGATGCTGGTGATGAAGCCCAGTCCCGTGATGACGGCGCGCGGGGTCATGCCGCATCCCGCGGCCGGGGGGCCGCGAGCTTGCTGCGGACGAACGCGCGCAGGTCGCCGACCGTCCGCACCCGCGCGATTTCGTCGTTGGCGATCGAAACCTGAAAAAGGTCCTCGAAGAAGAACACCATTTCGGTGATCGCCAAGGAATCGTATCCCAGGTCCGCGATCAGGGCCGCCTGGTCCGGCAGGGGCCTTGCCGCCGCCGCACGGTTGGGCAGGTGGTCGCGCACGACCGCCAGCACCACCGAATCGATCGCGGATGGATCGCCGGCCCGCGCTCGCTCGAACGCTTCAGCGACCTCGCGGGGGAAGTGCCGCAGCAGGGCGCCGGCGGCGTCGGCGGGCGGCGGCTGGGCATGGGGATCGGATGGAGTTTGCATCGGGATCAAATCGGTTGGATGGCCGTCAGGGGGCGCGGTTCGGAACGCTCGCCGCGGCGGGAAAACCATGTCCGCCAGCCTTCCCGGAGCTCCAGGCCGCCCCAGGACGCGACGGCGCCGAGGACCCGCAATGAAAGCCGCCGGTTGAATTCGAAGCCGGTGAATGCGTAATAGCGGCCGGCATTGCGCCGGCCCCACGCGCCGCGGCGCCGGCGGGCCTCGGCGATCGCCGCGAACCTCCGGTTGTACAGCCCCATGAATGCCGCAGCCAGCCCTGCGCCGGGCCGGGCAAACGAAGGGCATTCGAGCGCGGAGGCGCCCGTCCGGTAAACGTGGAGGACCGACCCGAGATAGTACAGGCCCAGGTCCAGGCGAAAGGCGAGCCGCATGAGCTCATGGTCGCCCAGATAGCGGTACTTGTCGCGGTAGAGCGCTCGAAACCAGCGGCCGTACGCGAGCGTGAAACGCCTGTTGTGGCAGGCGAGCGCGGGCGCGGCGCCGCGCAGGCTGCCGTCGACCAGGGACGCGGCGGCGCTGGCTGTGAAGGCGATCCAGTCCATGCCGGGCGAGTAGAACGGGTCAAGGAACGCCGCGGCGTCACCGACGAGCACGGCGCCGTCGACGGCGTAGATTTCCGACGAATACGCCAGATCCGAACGAAAATGCGCGTCCCCCTCGCGGCACCGGGCGTCCGCGAACAGTTCCCGGGCCGCCGGGTGGGCGAGGAGCATGGTCCGAAGGCGCTCCGCGAGGCTCGGACCCGGGGGCAGCTCGGTGATCCGCCGGTCGAAGACGACGCCGACCGACACGTCCCCCCCTTTGAGCGGGATCCACCAGGCCCACCAGCCATAGCCGGTCAGGTGGTTGGTCGCGGTCGTCCGCTCCGTATGGCAGCGACAGGCCCACTGCGGGTATTTTTCGGCCAGAACGCGGTCGTCCCAACTCTTGACGCCGGTCCAACGGCACCAGCAGGCCGCAATCGGATGCTCGCGGTTGGGTTGGAGCCAGCCCTCCTGCCGCGCCAGCAGTGCGGCCACGCCCGAGGCGTCCACCACCCAGCGAGCCGAGCACGTTCCGGAAGCCCCCGCGGCATCTTCCCAGACGACGGTTTGGCGTCCGCCGGAACGCAGCGCGATCCGGCGGACGCGGATCCCGCGGCGGACGACGGCCCCCTCGGCGCGCGAGCGATCGAGCACGTGTTCGTCCAGGACGGCGCGGTCGACCTGATAGCCCGGAAGACGCACGCTGTACCGGGGGCCGATTTCGCTGCACGCGCCAAGCGAGCCGCACCGGTCGTTCGCCGCCCAAAAGCGGATGCCCTGCTTGGGCAGATGGCATTCGAGTAGATGCTCATTGAGACCGAGGACCCGTCTCAGGAAATAGCTGCCGATTTCGACGGTGGATTCTCCGACCCGGCGTCCGAACCGCTCGGTGCGCTCCAAGATTAGGACGCGCAAACTGGGATTGCGTCGGCGCAGGAGGCACGCGGTGGAGGCCCCGGAGAGCGCTCCGCCCACAACGATGACGTCCCATTCGGTATCCGGCTCAGCCATGGGTCTGAACGGGAGCGAGACCGGCGGGCAGGGCGAGGCGGACGACCAGAGGAATTCGCCGGTGCACGGCGCAAGCGGCGCGGAACGCATGGAAGCGCCACCATAAAGGCCAGGTCAGCGGCGCGTGTCCGGCGACGATCGAGCACAGCCCGGGCCGGAGATCGAACGGGATGGACCGAGCCATGAAAAGTTCGAACGAGCGCTTGTCATAAAACGCCGCTATCAGGTGTTCGAACGTCCGTGCATGGCGCCTGACGGCCGACGTGTAGCGACGCCGGTCCCGTTCCCGCAACCCGTGGCGAGCCGCGTCGGCCCGCCGGGCGAAACCC
>JBOHXF010000148.1:0-7539 GCA_050737455.1 Opitutaceae bacterium
GAGTATGACTATTGGATGGACCGGTCGGCGGCCGGAAGCGGGCATGCCGTTCGGATGGCGGACGGCTCGATCCTCAATCGCTACTGCGACCAGCTTTCCGAGCCGCGTCCGGAGGCTTTCGCCATCGACGAGGCCGTCGCGCGCCGGGTGGACCGGCCGGCGGCGGAGGTGTACCGGAACCTGAGATCGGCGGCCGAGAGCGGCTGGGACTTCAGCAGCCGGTGGCTTTCCGACCCTCGGCGCATCGAGACGATCCGGACGACCGACTTCATCCCGATCGATCTGAACTGTCTGCTCTACGGGATGGAACGCACATTGGCCAGGATGGCGGAAGTGGGCGGCGACCCTGATCGGGCCCTCGGGTTGCGACGCGCGGCCGAGGAGCGCCGGGCGGCGCTCGAGCGCTACTGCTGGGCGGAGGGAAGCGGATTTTTCTGCGACTACGACCTGCGTTCGCGGGCCGCCTGCCTTCGCCCCACCTTGGCGGGCCTGTTTCCGCTCTACGCGGGATTGGCGAGCCCGGAGCAGGCACGGGCGAGCGCGGAAAAGGTGGCCGCGAAGTTCCTGGCGCCCGGCGGCCTCGTCACCAGTCTCGAAGCATCGGGGCAGCAGTGGGACTGGCCCAATGGCTGGGCCCCCCTCCAATGGGTGGCCGTCGTCGGCCTGCAGCGCTATGGGTTCGCCGCCTTGGCGGAGACGATCGCCCGCCGCTGGATCCAGCTCAACCGCGACGTGTACGAGCGGACCGGCCGCCTCATGGAAAAATACAACGTCGTGGACCTCACGAAGGAGGCCGGCGGCGGCGAGTATCCGACCCAGGACGGTTTCGCCTGGACCAACGGCGTCCTCTTGGCGCTCCTCGAGCGCTACCCACCGCAGCGGAGTCCAGCCTAGGCCCGTTCGGTCTCGACATCGGCGGCGAACGATTCGGGACCGCCCGGGACGGCGTGAACTTTACGGGATTGGCGGGCCAAAGGAAAGACGCGGACCGTCCGGCTAACCGAGAAACAGGCCCACTTTTGCCAAGGGTCTGTCGACAACCATCGCCAGCTACGCCGCCGGGTCCGCAAAATGGAGCCGCACTCCCCCAAAAAGACCGACAAAATTCTCGGCTCGATATCGCACTCCTAAAGTGCGGAAAGTAAGTGTCGATAGTGTAACCCATATATTTTTTAAGTTCGGCTTCTTGGCGACTCCTTTCCGCCTCCTCAGAGAATTCCCGCCCCTCTCGAGGTTAGCAGAAAAACCAACGCAGATGCGTCCGACCGCAGCATGGATGCATGCGGGTGTGCATGCTGTAGTATTTCTTAATCAACCACTAAAGGAATGCTGAGACCTGATAATTATGCAAGCCGAATACAACCGATGGATAGTCGCATTGTCGTATGTCATCGCGGTCATCGCTTCATACGTGGCGTTGGACATGGCGTCGCGAGTGTCGGCGAACCGCGGCACGTCCCGCGCGCGCTACTGGCTCCTCGGCGGCGCAGTCGCGATGGGAGCGGGCATCTGGTCCATGCACTTTGTCGGCATGCTCGCCTTCAGCCTGCCGATTCCGGTGCCTTACAACGTGCCGATCACATTTCTGTCGATGGGATTCGCGATCGGCGCCTCAGGAATAGCGCTCTATGCAATTAGCCGGGGCGAGTTGAGCCGCAAGAAGCTGCTGGGCTCGGGCACCGTCATGGGTTGTGGCGTCGCCTTGATGCACTATACCGGCATGGCCGCACTGCAGATTCGCCCGCGGCCGATCTATGATCCTGGATTGTTCAGCCTGTCTATCGCCATCGCTATAGCCGCATCGATCGCGGCAATGTGGATCTGCTTCCAGTTGAAAGCGGACACAATGGCGACCGCTTTCTGGAAGAAATCCGCCAGCGCCTTGATTATGGGCGTCGCAATCTGGGGCATGCACTTCACCGCAATGGCTGCTGCGATTTTCGCGCCGGACAGCTACTGCATCGGAAACCCCGAGTCGATCGACCATACATGGCTAGCGACAACTGTTGGTCTCTGCACGGCCCTATTTCTCGCGGCAACCATGTTTATCGCGTTTGTGGACGCGAAGACGAGAGAGCACCGGGTGAAGCTTGAAGCGCAAAGCGAGCGCTTCTTCAACCAGTCGCTAAACCTAATTTGCATCTGCGGATTCGACGGCCGCTTTCTTCGCCTCAACCCGGCCACCTCGCGCACGCTTGGCTACGCGCGCGACCCATTGCTCGCGATCCGGTTCTTGGATATCGTCCGCCAGGAGGACCGGCCAACTGTCGACGCGGCGATACAAGAGCTGATTGGAGGGCTCACCGCGCAGGCGGTCGAGTGTCAGTGTCTCTGCGCAGACGGCTCGAGCAAGTCGCTGCTTTGGAATCTCACGCGCTCCGAGGATGGGGCGGGCTTCTACGCAACCGGAAACGACATTACCGATCGCAAACGCGCCGAAGCCGAGCTTGCGCAGACCCATCAGCGGTTGCTGGACGTTTCGCGTGCGGCTGGCATGACAGAGGTGGCGACCGGCGTGCTGCACAATGTCGGAAACGTGCTCAACAGTGTGAACGTTTCCGCGACACTCGTAATGGACCACGTCCGCCATACAAAGGCGGCCAACGTCGCCAAACTTTCGACTCTCTTGGATCAGCATAAGGGCGACCTGGGTGATTTTCTCTCCAAAGATGCCCGGGGCCAGATGATTCCCGACTATCTCAGCAGCCTCTCGGCAGAGCTCGCTAACGAGCATGCGGCGACGCTCGCCGAGCTCGACCACCTGCGCAAAAACATCGAGCACATTAAAGAGATCGTGACGATGCAGCAGAGCTATGCGAAGACCTCCGGTTTCACCGAAACGGTGTCCCTCGCCAATTTAATCGACGACGCGCTGCACATTAACGCCGGTTCGCTTGCCAGGCACGAGGTCCGCCTCGTGCGCGAGTACCGGGTCAAGCCTGTCGTCGCCATGGACAAACACAAAGTGATGCAAATCCTCATAAATCTCGTGCGCAACGCCAAGTACGCTTGCGACGAATCAGGCCGAAGCGACAAACTGATCACTGTTCAGACAACGGCCGGCAAACATTGCGTTCAAATCACCGTCTGCGACAATGGCATCGGTATCCCTCCCGAGAACCTGACGCGGATATTCAACCACGGGTTCACGACACGCAAGACCGGCCATGGATTCGGCCTGCACAGCGCCGCGCTCGCGGCCAAGGAGTTGGGCGGGTCGCTTAGCGCGACGAGCGAAGGCTTGGGCCGCGGGGCCACATTTATTTTGGAACTGCCCCACAAACCGGACGCCGCGGCTAATTAATAATACATGAAATCTCCGTCCGCCGAAAAGAATCTTCGCATTCTCGTCGTTGATGACAATCGCGCCATCCACGCCGATTTCCAAAAAATCCTCGCGAGCCACAAGGAGTCCGATCGCGGACGCGCAATGGAGGAGGCGCTGTTCGGCTCTGCCGCCGTCACGCGGCAGCCTGTCAAGTTTGAGTTGGAGTCCGCTTACCAAGGCAAGGATGGCTTCGAGACGGTGCGGCAAGCATGCGCTGAAGGCCGGCCTTTCGCGATGGCGTTCATGGATGTCCGCATGCCGCCGGGCTGGGACGGCATCGAGACTGCTGCGCGAATCTGGGAAGTGGACCCGGAAATCCAGATCGTCCTCTGCACGGCGTATTCGGACTATTCTTGGGACCAGATAAGCGAAAAGCTTGGTCATTCGGACAAACTCGTCATCCTGAAGAAGCCCTTCGACAATATCGAGGCGCTCCAACTGGCCACGGCCTTGACCGAGAAATGGCAACTTTCCAAGCAGGCGAAATCCCACTTGGAGAGCCTCGAAAAGATCGTTGAGGCCCGCACTCACGAGCTGCGAATCGCCAAGGTGCCACCGGCCGGATGACCGTCGACAGAATCGGGCCGTTTCCACGGGCGGACGTCAAGGTGGGCCAAAGTGGGCAAACCTGGGAAGTCGCAGGTCAATGTAAAATGGTCACGGTCCCGCGGCACGGCGCGGAACCGGGATCGCGCCTTGCGGCGCGGCGGTTCGAAGTTTTGGATAGGCGGTCATGCCTTCCCCCGAGCTCGCCGCACGGGCCGAGGCGGCGCGGCGCGCCGTGCTCGGCCAAGTTCCGCTCCTGCTCCGCGAATTCGCCAGGGTGGAGAGCCGGTGGAAACGCGACGGCACCCGCGTCACCGCGACCGACTTGGCCATCTCTGAAAGGCTCTGCGCGGAGATCGCCGCGCAGTTTCCGGACGACCAGCGCTTCACGGAGGAGTCCGGCCACGTCGGATCCGAGCCCGTCCTCTCGCGCTTCTGCTGGGTGCTCGACCCGATCGACGGCACGAACAACTTCGCCCTGGGCATTCCGCAATGCGCGATTTCGCTGGGCCTGATGGAGCGGGGCCAGCCGGTCTTCGGCTGCGTTTACGATCTGGGCCGGCGCCTGCTCTTGCAGGGAGGTCCGGAGTTCGGCCTGCTCGACGGCGAGCGGCGCGCGCGCGCGCTGGCGGGCCCTACAACGAAGGAAAGCCTGGTGGGCTTCCATAACCCGCTCGACGAGGCCCTGGTGCCGGGCGCCGCGCGCGTGTTGTCGCGGTACAAGATCCGGGCGCTCGGCAGCGCCACGCTTCACCTTGCGTACGTCGCCGCCGGCCTTCTGGACGGGGCGATCGATTACAATGTCAAGATTTGGGACCTCGCCGCCGCCCTCGCACTCTGCCGGGGAGGGGGGGCGGACGTCCGCTTCCTGAACGGCGAGCAGCTTCCCATGACCCGCTTCGACGTGGACATGGGCCGCATCGTCTACGTCGCGGGCGCGCCTGCGCTCTGCGAGGCGCTCGCCGGGTTGACCCTCGGCTAGTCACCCTCGGCCAAGGGGCCCTTCAACAAGCGGCATGCGCATGGGACTTGGTCTCCCGTCCCTCGCGAGTCTCCAGGAGGATCGGCTCATAGCCTCCCTGATGGCGCCCAACCTCGCGGGCGGTCAGACCTGATAAACCTGCAGCGGCACAGGATTGAGCACGCGCGCGGAGGGCAGGCTCAGGGCGAGCTGCCGGGCGAACCATTGGCGCGCGCGCGGATCGCCGTGGGTGAGGACGATGCTGCGCGCTCCGGTTTGCACGGCGAAGGCCAGAAGTTCGTCCCGGTCCGCGTGGCCGCTCAGTTCGAAGCGCTCGACGCGCGCCTTCACCTTTGCCTGCACGTGAGCGGCCTCGAAGAGGAAGGACTCGCCGGGTTTCGCGGCGAGCAGGCGGCCGCCGGGCGTTTCGGGGTCGCAGAAGCCGACGAAGGCGATCGTATTGCGGGCGTGGCCGAGCAGTCCCGAGGCGAGCACGTAGCTGGGCGTGTTCTCCACCATCATGCCGGAACTGACGACATAGATCGCGTTCTGCCCGGGATCGGACCCGGCCTTGAGCTTGCGGGGAAGGGGGCGGATATGGAGATCCTTGACGATCGCCCGGCTGAACTGGACCGCGCGCGTCTTGCGGGCGATCTCGTCGAAATAGTCGATCAGGTCCAGCCCCAGGCCCGACGCGTAGATCGGGCACGGCGCCAGCCGCTCGAATCGGCGCGCATCGTGGAGCACCGACAGGATCTCCTGCATGCGTCCGAGCGCGAAGGAGGGGACCAGCGCCGAACCGCCCTTGCGGATCGTGTCGTTGAGCGTCGCGATCAGCCGGGCGATCTCCGCGGGGCGCTTCTTTTCCGGGGGGCGTTCCGTGTCGCCTCGGGTCGTCTCCATGACGAGCGTGTCGCAGTGGCCGGCGGGAAACCGGGCGCCGCTCAGGGTGCGCTGGTCCTCGAACAGCACGTCCCCGGTGAAGAAGATCGTCCGGCGCTTGTGGCGAAGCTCAAGGCCGCAGGCTCCGGCGACGTGCCCGGCCGCGTGAAAGATGAGCTCGATCTCGTCGGCCGGGCTCCGGAACCGCTTGGCTTGCCCGAAGGGCAGCCCCACGAAGCGTTTCGCGCACCGTTCGATCTCCTCGTGGGTGAAGAGCGGATAGTCGGGAATGTGGTCCTCCTCGCGCTGGCGCATCATCACGTTGGCGGAGTTGTGCAGCATGCGCTCGACCAGCATCCGCGTCGATTGCGTCATCAGCACGGGCGCCTGCGGATGCTCGCGCATGGCGATCGGGAGCGATCCGATATGGTCCAGGTGGCTGTGCGTGATGACAATGAGGTCGAGCCGGGCTCCGCGGAGCGAGGTCAGCTGCGGCGCTGCGGCCCGGCCCGTCTTCTTGGGATGGAGCCCGCAGTCGACCAGGAGGTTCAGCCCCCCGATCTGGACGAAAAGGGCGTTGGCCCCGATCCCCCCGTCGCGATTCAAGTCGGTCAGTCGCATGACTTGGCGGGGTTCCGATCAGCACGATCCCGCGCGTTCGCGCAGGAGGCGGATGGCCTCGAACTGCCGCGGGGAGAGAAGCCGGCGCGGAACCCGGCGCCCGGCTTCGTCCAGAAGCCGCTCCCAGTCCGCGGCGCTGGGCCGATGCTCCTCCCAGGAGGTGTGATGGCCCTGTTTTCTCGCCCAGGAGATGTTGCCGCCGTGCACCGCTGCGCGGACCTGGAATTTGCCCGCTTCGGGATCACGATGCCACCAGCCGAATTCCGTGCTCATGAGGTTGGGACAAGCGGGCTCAAAACGCGAATTCGGCTACTGCGCCGTCCAATCGGAACTCGCCGTGCGCGCGGCGCACCGACCGGATGCGCAGCCGGTCCGGCTCCACGTCGGCGACCCAGCAGGGAAAGGGCCGGGTGAAGGCCCCGGTGTTGACGACCGTCACGCCCTTGGGGGCGCGCCAGATGCCGGGCCGATGGGTGTGGCCGATCAGGGCGAAGCGGGCCTGCGGCCGGTAGAGCCGCACGAACCGGCGGGCCCTTTCGGGGATCGTCCGCCAGGCCCCGATCAGCCGGGGCACCCGCCAGGGCGGCCAGAGCAGGTCGAGGCAGAGCCGCAGCAGGTAGCGGCCCGCCCGGGGCTCCGACTGGTGGCGCTGCGGAACCGCGCGCGTGACGACGCGAAGGAGCTCCATGCGCTCGCGCAGGGGCAGCGCGTCGGCTCGTCCTCCCGCGTCCGACAGGGCGGAACGCACCCGGCGCCGGATCGTCCCGGCGTCCGTCGCCCAGGGGACCACCTCATCGAACAGCACGTCTCCATGGAACGCCCACACGCGGCCCTGGGCGAGATCGAGCCAGTGCCGCCCGGAAATATCCGGATCGTGGTTGCCGGTGATGAACGTCACCGGCGCGCCCACCCCCGAAAAGAACTCGACCACCTCGCGCCGGCACAGGTCGGTGTGCTCGGGACGCGGTCCCGGGCGCGTATCCAGCGTATCCCCGTTCAGGACGAGAGCGGCGGCCCCGTCCGCCAACGGACGCAGCGCCTCCATGCGGACGACCCGGCTCGAACGGTCGCCGTAATGGATGTCGGAGAGGACGCGGATGGGATCGCCGGGCATGGCCGAATCCGTCATTACCGGGCCCGGCGCCGCTCAAGCCAAGGATTTTGTGTCATTTTGACCGGTTTTATGGCAGCACGTCGGGAG
>JBOHXF010000149.1:0-3461 GCA_050737455.1 Opitutaceae bacterium
CGTCGATGAATTGCGCGCCGTCGGCGCGCCGGCCCGGCAGCGCGAAGAAGACGCTCCCGGGAACGACGCGACGGCTGTCCAGCACGAGCCCGGAAACCGGCGTGTCGAGGTCGCCCTTGCAGGCCACGATCTCCCCTTCGCGGAAGTAGTCCGAAAGTTTGGGGGCCATGCGGATAAAATGGTGATGCGCGAGGATTTCGCGGCGGCGGCGGCGGGGCGGTTGCGGCGAACAGGCTTGGACGAGGGCGTGATTGAGCGTGAGATAGCCGATCACCGGGTCCCCCCTTCCAGGGCGGCGAGCCGCGCTCCGGGCGGTACCGCCCGAACCGGGCGGATGTCCAGATAGGGAATGAGTTTCAAAGCGATATCCCGAAAGCAGGGAGCCGCAACCGTGCCGCCGTAGGCGACGCCTCCGGGGCTGTGCGCGTCGGCGTCGTCGATCACGACGGAAATCGCGATCTGCGGGTCCTTCGCGGGCAGGAAGCCCACAAAGGAGGCGACGTGGTGGTGCTTGGAGTAGCCGTGCCCGCCGGCGCGAACCTTGTTGGCGGTTCCGGACTTTCCCGCGACGTCGAAGCCGGCGATCGCGGCCTCGGGGGAGGTGCCGCCCGCGTCGCCGACCGCGGCCCCCCGGCCCGAATTCACGACGCCCCAGAGAAGCTGCGCCATGATCGCCGCCGTGCGCTCCGAAAGGACCCGCCGGACGACGGCCGGCCCGTAGTCGAAGAGCACCTGCCCCGTCGGCGCCAGAATCTGGCGGATGATCTGCGGACGCAGGAGGAGCCCTCCGCTTGCGATGACGCACATCGCCTGGTGCATCTGGATCGCGGTGACGGCAACGCCCTGGCCCATCGGAATGTGGGTGATCGCGGTCGCATCGGTCTGCCAGTCGCGCGGGGAGCTGAGCGAGCCGCGGATTTCGCCGCCCACCGGAAAGCCCGTCTTTTGGCCGAAGCCGAAAGCCCGGGCGTAGTCGTAGAATCGGCGGTCGCCGAGCCGCATCGCGACCTGCACCGCGCCCCGGTTGGAGGAGCGCGCGATGATCTGCGAAACCGGCACCCGGTCGTCAAAATGGTCCGAGACGTCCTCATTGGGCAGCTTCCGAATCCGGCCTTCGTAGTCGATCGACTTCAGCGTGCAGTCGAACGTCGTCTCGGGCGTGACGAGGCCGTCGTTGATCGCCCCAGAAACGGCGACGATCTTGAATACGGAGCCGGGCTCGTATTCCGAGTCGACGGCGACGTCGTTCATCCGGTACTGCTCGTCCCGCGGCAGGCGATTGTAGGTGTTCGGATCGAAGGTCGGATAACTGCCGAGGCCGAGAATGAAGCCCGTCCGAGGATCGCTTACGATGATCGTCGCCTGGTGCGGCTGGTATTTCGCGGCGATGCCCGCCAGTTCGTCGTCGACGATCTTCTGGACGACCGAATTGATCGACAGCCGCACATCGTAGCCGTCGGCCGGCGGCACGTCGCGACGGGTGAACTGCGGCAGCTCCCGGCGGCGGGCCGAGCCGTCCGTCTCGGTCTCGGTCCAGCCGTCCTCCCCCCGCAGATAGAAGTCGAGATACCGCTCCAGGCCCGAGACGGCCTGCTGATCGTGATTGACGAAGCCGAGAAGATGCGCCGCCAGTTCTCCATGAGGGTAGTCCCGGCGGTACTCGGTCCGGCCGTACACGCCGCGAATTCCGAGCCGGCGCACCTGGGCATAGGCCGACTCCGTGATCGGGTCCTCCTTCAGCCTCACCCACCGCACCGGGGAGGTCCGCGGAGCCGGGCTCGCCTCCGGTTTGCCGGCCGCCAGGCGGGCCGGCGCAACCCCGACGTCCGGACCCTCCGGCCGATCGAAATTGAACACGAAGCCCGGCTTCGGAAGCGGCGCGGAAGGCGCCGCTTGCGCGGGGCGGGACTTCGTGGTTAAGCGGGTTTCGAGCTCGGGAAGCGGCACGCCGATGAGGCGGGCAAGCTCCGGCCATTTGTCCCGGTCCTCGGGCCTCAGGAACGTCGGATCGGCGCCGACGACGACCATCGGCAGGCTGGTCGCGAGCACGCGTCCGTTGACGTCCAGGATCGCTCCCCGGCAGGCGGGCTCCGGAATGATCTCGTCGCGGGCCTCGCGGAGAGCGGGGAGGAAACGCGGCCGGTCCACGACATGCAGGGCCACGAGCCGGGCCGCCACGCCGCCAAAGCCTCCCAGGACCGCCACGACGAGCAGTCCCTGCCGGAAATTGGAGGCGAATCCCTTCGACATGGCGTCAGTCCGGCTTGAGCCGGGGCGCAGCCGGCGCCCCGGCCTCGAACAGGTCGCTATTCTCCCGCTCCATGAGATACTGGACGGGATCCCGGGCGATCGTCTGGACCCGATCCTCCGCCGGCGGCACAAGGCCCAGCTTCCATTCCGCGTTGCGCCGAAGCAGCGCGTCGGGATCCTGCTCCCGCGCGATCTCCATCGTCAGTTCCTCCGACTTGCGCTGCGCCGCGTCGATCCGGTCCTCCAGGGCGTGGTCGCGCCGGGCCTCCTGGGAAATCTGGTGCTGGGTCCACACCGCGCCGAGGCCCACCGAGCCGCTGAAGCCGAGTCCGACCAGCGTGTAGACCATGAGCGGATTGATGAAGGCGGAGCGAAACGCGGAGGGCATGGGAAGAGGATCAGTGGAGCAGTTTTCTGACGGCTCGGAGCCGGGCGGACCGGCTGCGAGGATTGTCCAGGACTTCGGCCTCGGACGGCCGCATGGGCCGGCGGGTCAGGGGCTCGGCCACGGCGCGGCGAAAATCGGCCGGTGTGGAGTCCCGCTCGTTCTCCGGCTGGCCGCAAAGCCGGCGAAAGTACCGTTTCACAGGGCGGTCCTCGAGCGAGTGAAAGGCGATGACGGCCAGCACGCCGCCCGGCCGAAGGACGTCGAACGCCGCGGGCAGCGCCTGTTCCAGGGCGCCCAGTTCGTCGTTCACGGCGATCCGCAGCCCCTGGAAAACGCGGGTCGCGGGGTGGATCCTCGAAGAGCGCCGCTCCCGCTCAGGCATCGCCTCGGCGACGAGTTCGGCGACGGAGGCGGCCCGCGCGAGCCGGCCCGTGCCGCGCGCTCCGATGAGGGCCGCGACCACGCGCCGCCAGAACCTTTCCTCGCCGTAATCGCGCACCGCCCGGACAAGCATCTCCTCGGTGGCCGTTTCGAGCCACCGCGCGGCCGGAATTCCGGAGCGTGGGTCCAGGCGAAGATCCAGAGGGGCGTCGGCGCGGAAGGAAAAGCCGCGCGCGGGGTCGTCGAGCTGGAACGAGGAGACGCCGAGGTCGAAGAGGACGCCGTCGAAAGCGCCGAGTCCCAGTTCGCCCAGCCGGGCGAAATCGCGGTCCACGAAAGTGAATTTCCCGGGGAAATCCCGGGCGAGCAAGGCCGCGCGCTCCGCCGCCTCAGGGTCCCGGTCGAGCGCGACCACCTCGGCGCCCTCCGACCGAAGCAGGGC
>JBOHXF010000150.1:0-16411 GCA_050737455.1 Opitutaceae bacterium
TGCCCGAAGTGCAAGAAGGCGGGTCTCAAGCGGCTGATCGGCGAGGGCGCGGGAATCATCTTCAAGGGCAGCGGCTTTTACGTGACCGACTACAAGAAGAAGCCCTCCCCGCCGAAAGAGGGCGGCGAGGCCAAGGGCTCGGCTGAGCCGAAGCCCGCCGGAGCCGCGGAGGGCAAGCCGGCGGGCGGCGAGCCCAAGGCGTCGGGCAAGGATCCGAAAAAATAACTTGGGATCGCCGGAGCCCGCGTGTCGAAAAACCTTAAGGACATCGGGATCGTCTCGGTTCTGACCGTTGTCTCCCGGCTCCTCGGCCTGGCGCGGGACGTTCTTCTCCTGTTCTTCTTCGGCACCTCGACACTCATTTCGGCGTTCTATGCCGCGTTCACGATCCCAAACCTTTTCCGGCGCCTCCTGGCCGAGGGGTCCCTGTCCGCCGCGTTCATTCCGACGCTCCAGGAGGAGATGCACGCGAACGGCCGGCGGGGCGTCTTCGCGCTGCTGACCCAGGTGAGCTGCTGGCTGATCGTGGTCACCGGGGCCCTGACCATTTTCGCGATCGCCGCCTGCAGCCAGTCGCGGCTTCTGCCGGGCCATGCGGCTAAATGGTATCTCACCGCCGACCTGACAGCGCTGCTTTTCCCCTATCTGGCCCTCATCAGCCTAGCAGCCGCGTTCAACGCCACGCTCAACGTGCTCGACCGGTTCACCGAGCCGGCGCTCTCGCCGATCTGGCTCAATCTCGCCATGATCGCCGCGGTGGCCGGCGCGGGGCTGCATTTTGCTCACAGCCGCGTAGGGGAGATCCACTGGCTGTGCGCCGGGGTGCTTGCGGGCGGCTTTCTCCAGATGGGCGTTCCGGCGGGGGTACTGCTTGCCCTCGGCTGGAGGCCGGCCTGGGACCTGGCCCTGTCGCCGCGCGTTCGGGAGGTCGCCCGGCTCATGGCCCCCGGCCTGATCGGGACGGCGATCTACCAGGTCAACATCGCCGTGGGCCGGCTCCTCGCCTTCATGATCAGCGACGCCGGAGTGACGGAGCTGTACAGCGCGAATCGGTTGATGGAGTTTCCAATCGGGGTCTTCGCGATCGCGGTGTCGACGGTCGTGTACCCGCTCATCGCGAGGCACGCGGCGGCAGGGGACCGTGGCGCCCTGGCCGGGGATTTGATCAAGGGGCTCCGGATGATTCTCATGATAAATGTCCCGGCCGCGGTCGGGCTGGCGATCCTCAGCCAGCCGATCGTCGTGACGCTTTACCAGCACGGCCAGGTCCATCCTTCCGCGGCGCACGAGATTGCGGTCCTGCTCGCGATCTTCTCGATCGGACTGCCCTTCTTCTCGATCGTCAACCTGACGATCCGCGCCTTTTACGCTGTCAAGGACGTCGCCACGCCCGTCCGGATCGCGGCCGTGGACTTTCTGATCAATCTGGCGATCAGCCTTTCGCTCATCCATTGGCTGGGCGTTCCCGGGCTGGTCGTGGCCAGCACGACCGCGATCATCGTCCAGACGCTGCTGTTTCGCCGCGCGCTGCGCCGCCGCCTGCCGGAGGTTCGCATCGCCGAACTTTGGCCGAGCGTCCTGAAGATCGCGGCGGCCGCCGCCGGCATGGCGGCGCTTCTCTGGGTGTGCCGGCACGAAATCGCGCTGCTGCCGCTGCGGCCCCGGATTGCGGACCTGCTCAGCCTTGTTGTGCTCATACCGGCGGGTGCGGGCTTTTACGGGGCCACGCTCCTGCTCCTGCGGATCGAGGGCCGCGAGGAATTTCTGGCCCTCCTGCGGCGGCGGCAAATCTGAGGCGCCCTTTGACAAACCCTGCCACGCGCTTTGACTTTGCCATTGCATGCGCGCCGTCCGCCTTTCGGCAGTTGACCGGTTGGAGATTGCCGCGGCGCCCGACCCGGTGCCGGAGGCCGGCGAGGCGGTCGTGCGCGTCAAGGCCGCGGCGTTGAACCACCGCGATGCTTGGATCAAGGCCGGGCAGTATCCGGGCGTGCACTTTCCCTGCATCCCCGGATCGGACGCGGCCGGCGTGGTCGAATCGGTCGGAGCCGGGGTGGACGCCTCCTGGATCGGCCGCGAGGTGATCGTCAACCCGAGCTTGGATTGGGGCTCCGATTCCCGGGCGCAAGCGTCCTCGTTTTCCATCCTCGGACTGCCCCGCGCGGGCACGCTGGCCGAGCGTGTGGCCGTTCCGGCAGGCCAGCTCGCGGCGAAACCGGCCCATTTGGATTTCGGGGAGGCGGCCGCGCTGCCGCTCGCGGGCCTCACCGCTTGGCGCGCACTCGTCACCCGCGGGGGGTTCCGGCCGTCCGACCGCGTGCTCATCAGCGGCATCGGCGGGGGTGTCGCCACCTTTGCGCTGCAGTTCGCGGCGGCGCAGAAGGGCGATGTGTGGGTGACGTCAAGTTCGAAGGAGAAGATCAGCCGCGCCATCGAGTTCGGCGCCCGCGCCGGCTTCCTGTACACCAAGCCGGGTTGGGCCGAGCAGGCCGCCCGAAGCTCCGGACCGTTCGATCTGGTGATCGACAGCGCGGGCGGACCGGGATTCAACGACCTGATCGATCTGACCGCCCCGGGCGGCAGGCTCGTGTTCTTCGGCGCGACCCGCGGCAACGCCCCCGCGCTCGCGCTCCAGAAGATCTTCTGGCGGCAGTTGAACCTTTTGGGCACCACCATGGGCGATCCGCAGGACTGGGCCGCCATGACGGCGTTCGTCGCCGAGCGCAGGATCCGGCCGATCGTCTCGGCGAGCTTCGCGCTTGATAGGGCCGCGGAGGCATTTGCCCTCATGGAGGGTGGGGGCCAGTTCGGGAAAATCGTGGTGACTCCGTAGCCGCGGACATCGGAGGGGCGCCGCTTTTTCCGCAACTTCGGGATGTTCAGCGCGTCTTTGCCCCGCTATGATCCCTGTTCCCATTCGATGAAGCGATCGCTTTTGGCAGCCGCCCTGCTCCTGGCATTGTCCGGCTGCGCCCATCTGGCCGTGCGCACCCTCCCGAAACTCGATTTGGCCCGTTACCAGCACCCGTTCGTCGTGCACCTCCTGTCGGACGGTCACGGCATCGACCGGGCGATCGCGCAGGCTCTGCGCGCCCGCGGGTACGACGCCGATTACGGCGCCGACACGGAAATGCCCGATGACGCCGATCTTGAGATCGACTACGACGACAATTGGAGTTCCGATTTCACGAGATACCTCTACGGCCTCGACATCCAGGTCCGCGCGGCCCGAATCGAAAACGTCCTGGCCATCGGCAGCTACGACAAGCCGTCGATCTTCGGCCGTCCGACCTCAGTCGCGGCGACGGCGGTGATCGACCGCCTCTTCCCCCAAAAGAAACCGGCCTTCCCTCCGCTCCCCCCGCGCTCCGACATGCCGAACCTGCGGCATTGATCCGATCCGACGCACGGCCCGTCCCCGACCCGAGGACGCGGGCCGTTAAGGGAGGGGCGCGGCGGGGAGACTCGAACTCCCGACCGACCGTTTAGAAACCACTCGGATTGGCGCCGCCCGTTTTCAGCAGCTACACTACTCTGGGAAAGGCTGTGACCGTAAAAAGACAGGGCCTATTTTGGCCCATTCTTGGGGAATCATTTGCAAGCGGGCTTGGCGAGGCCGATAACCTACTTTTGAGCCAAACCGAACGGTTAGCTGCTCGCATCGCCGGGGGCCGGGGTGTCGGGAGGTGGGTGGCCGGCTCGGTGCTTCCCGTCTTGGCGTGAAAGCGGATTGCGGAGATCCAGATTTACCTTTGGGCCGTCTGGAATAAGTGGAGCCAGATTGCAGCGACTACCGGATCAAGAGTGGCCGGAAACTGGACGGGAGGGCGGATCCAGCGGACAGTACCGCACCAGCGGGTAAGCTGGAGGCCCGTCCACAGCGCCTCCTTTGTCGGTTCGAGTTGCTCCACGGCCAACGCCGGACACTGATGAGGCTGAAAGTTGGTGCGCGTACCCTTGATGCTCCACCTGCTGCTTAGCATCGGCCTGACCATGGTTACCTATCGGCGATGCGTGGCTGGCCTGGCTGGAAGAGCGCGCCTACAGCCCGCGAACACTCGTTGGGCGCCAATGGGCGCTGCGGGCCTTCCTCGGGTGGGCGCACGAGCGGGGCCTCATCCGGCCGGAGGCTATCACGAAGCCCGTCCTCGAAAGCTACCAGCGCTGGCTGTGGCGCTACGCCCAGGGCAACGGGAAGCCCCTGTCGGTCCAGACGCAGCGGGCGCGGCTGAACGCCGTGCAGCGGCTCTTCGCCTGGCTCTGCCGCGAGAATCTCCTGCCCGGCAATCCAGCCTCCGACCTGGAATTACCCAGGATGCCGCGCCGGTCGCTGCCGAAGACGCTAGACACGGAGGAGGTGAAGGCCCTCCTCGCCGTGCCCGACGTGGGTGACCCGCTGGGGGTACGCGACCGCGCAATCCTGGAGGTTTTTTACGCGACGGGCATCCGCCGCAGCGAGCTGGTGAAACTCGACGTGAGCGACCTCGACCGTTCGCTCGGGACCCTGTGGGTGCGCCAGGGCAAGGGCGGGAAGGATCGGGTGGTGCCCGTGGGCGAACACGCCTGGCATTGGGTGGAGCGTTATTTATCGGAATGCCGCCCGCGGCTGGAGGTGAGTGCCCGGGAATACGCGCTCTTCCTCACGGGCTATGGCGAGCGCTTCAGCGCGGGATCGCTGGGTAACTGGGTGCGCGTGACGATGAAGGCGGCCGGAATCGACCGGACGGGTTCCTGCCACCTGCTCCGCCACTCGTGCGCCACGCACATGCTGGAGAACGGCGCCGACATCCGTTTCATCCAGCAGCTCCTCGGGCACGCCAAGCTCGACACGACGCAGGTTTACACCGAGGTCACGATCCGCCAGCTCCGCGAGGTCCACGCCCGTTGCCACCCGCACGGCCGCCGCGCGGCGGCGCCAGATGCGGAGTTGAGTCTCGCGGCGAAAACGCCATGAACGGAGCCGTGCATGCGCGCTCCCTGTACCTCGATACGTCCGTGATCGGCGGGTACTTTGACGCCAAGTTCATGGCCGACACCCGGGAGCTATGGCGGCAGCGAGATGCTGGCCTGTTTCGGTTCGTTTCCTCCACCATCGTCTCCGGAGAGGTTGCCGGGGCGCCCGATGAGGTGCGCGAACTCATGCGGACCAGCTTCACGCCGGAGGCCATGCTGGATCGCACCGATGAGGTGGAAACCTTGGCCCAAGCCTACCTCGCCAAGAAGGTGGTCCCGACGAAATACCAGGACGATGCGCGCCATGTCGCCGTCTGCACGGTCGCGCGGCTCGACTTTTTGGTGAGCTGGAACTTTAGGCACCTCACCAACGCGGTGCGCGAGGCCGGTTTCAATGCCGTGAATCTCTTGCAAGGCTATCCGCCCGTGCGTATCGTGGCTCCAACCTTCCTGATCCATGGCCACCACCAAGAAGAGCGGAGCTGACGCCATCCCGGGCTTCGACGCCGTCGCCGCCTCGCGCCGTTGGCGGGTAAACACCGGCCGCCGCCTGAGCAAGATGACCTTCGCCCAGCAGCAGGAATACCTGCGCCGGGCCACCGCGGAGCTGTTTGCCGAGGGTAAGCGCAAGCGGCACGCCGCCTGAATCGGCTTCCGTTGGGGTGCCCAATCCGGCACCCTGACGACGTGCCCGCCAGCGCGCAGTCTTCCTTCTTAGTCGCCGGACCGGCGCCGATCTTCGCGCCGGGAAAACGCACCTCCCCGCCAAAAACTCGCGTCGGGGGTTTTGCGCTTCGCCGTAGCGTTCGCGCCCGGCGTAGACGATCGTCTTGCCCTCGCCCGCCAGCGCACGGATCAGGCTCTTGAACGCAAGCGCGGCGGTGGGATCAAGGCCGTCCAACGGCTCGTCGAAGAAGAGAACGGACGGGTTGTGCAGCAGCGCCGCCGCGATGATTACCTTTCGCCGCATGCCCTTGGAGTACGTGCCCAGGAGATGCCGCGTCAGGACATCCGTCTCGATGTCGAACAGGGCGGCGAGCCGGAATATCCGCTCCCGGGCGAGGGCCGGCGGCACGCCGTAGAGGCCGGCGACAATCTCCAGGTATTCCATGGCGCTCAATGACTCGAACACCGCAGCCGACTCCGGTGCGAATCCCACCCGGCGTTTGACCTCCAAGGTCGCCGATCCTACATCGAGCCCGCAGATCGAGGCCGTTCCGGACGACGGCGGCAGCACGCCGGTAAGAAGCCGCAGGAGGGTCGTTTTTCCGGCGCCGTTCGGCCCCACCAGCCCGACGACCTCGCCGGCGCCGATGGAGAAACTGAGGCGGTCCACTGCCAGCTTGGGCCCGAACGTCCGGGTAAGCGCGGCGACGACGATGGCGCGCGGTGCATCTTCGCTGGGGGAGTCCGTCGGCACGCCCGCGAGTCTTACGCGAGCGGCCGACGAGTCGAGCCGAACCCCGTCCGCCGGACGCTGGCGGGCGGACCGCTCAGCGGCCGGGGCGTTAATCGGATAATTTTCAGGATGAGGATCCGCTCGCAATCGGCCGGCGCAATGAGCGGTTAGCCTCGCTCCGTTGCCTATTCGCCGTTCCTGTACCATCTCCCGCTTGCGGCGACTATCAGGTGGTCCGGCGGTCGCTTAGGTTCGAATTGCTCCACCTCCACTGCCAGACACTGATGAAGTTGAAAGCTGGTACGTTGTACCCTTGAAGTTTCTCCGTATTTGCGACGTCGAAGACCGTGGCAGCACTAACGGCGATCATAGCGCCGCTTACGGAACTCGTTGGGAATTGTCGATTTTATCATTCATCAATGGCTTACGAATTCGCACTGTGGTTCGGAGAGTATTTCAGCAGCCTGTTAAGGTGGGACGTGGTGCACGGATTACCGCGCCGTCCCAAACAACAACAACGGCGCTCTGAATCGGGCCGGAGTCAATGGGCTCAATTGTGCCCGACGCTATGCGCCCACTACAATGTGGCGCGACGGGGGAGACTCGAACTCCCGACCGACGGTTTAGAAAACCGTTGCTCTGTCCTGCTGAGCTACCGTCGCAAAAGCCTGCTATCCGGGCCTCGATGCTATGATCGCCGCCCGGGGAAATGCAACCGTTGCGGCGCCCGGCGCCAGGGCCCTCGCGCCGCTTGGCTTTTCTCGGTCGAACCGCTAATCGGAAGCCTTTGAACCTTTCCACGGCGCGGGCTTCCAAGTCCCTTCTCACCGCATATCCGCGTTTTGGGCTTTTCTGGCTGGCCCGCGCGAGCTCCTCGCTCGCCTTCCAGATGCAGGGCGTCGCGGTGGGCTGGCAGATCTACGCCCTCACGCATAGCACCTTCGAACTGGGCCTTGTCGGCCTGGCCGAGTTCCTGCCGATGGTCCTGTGCACGCTGCCGGCGGGCCACGCGGCCGATCGTCTCGATCGGCGAACCATTTCCGCAATATCCTTCGCGGCGCAGGGAGCAGCCATGGCCGTCCTTGCGCTAGGCAGCGCGGACGGCTGGCTGACGCCTGCGGACATCTTCGGCATGATCGCCATCATCGGGGCCTCGCGCGCATTCGGGCGTCCGGCTTCGCAGGCGCTGTTGCCCAGCCTCGTGCCTGCGGAGATCTTTCCGACGGCCATCGCCTGGAGCGCCACCGTTTTCGAAATGGCTGCGATCGCCGGTCCGGCGCTCGGCGGCCTCCTGTACGCGTGGAGCCCGGCCGGCGGTTACTTCATCGCTTCGGCGCTGGCGTTCGCCGCGGCCCTCTTGTTCTCCTTGATCCGGCCGGAACCGGCGGCGGGCGAGCGCCCCGCGCCGACCGCCTCCTCCCTGTTCTCCGGCATCGGATACATCCGCCGCAATCCCGTGATCCTCGGCAGCATTTCGCTCGATCTGTTTGCGGTGCTCCTCGGCGGGGCAACCGCACTGCTGCCCGCCTATGCGCGCGACATCCTGAAGACGGGGGCCTGGGGCCTCGGCGCCTTGCGGTCGGCGCCCGCGGTGGGTTCGCTCGCGATGTCCGTCTTCCTCACGTACCGGCCCCTGCGCCGCCGCGTGGGCCGGAAGATGTTCGGCGCGGTGACCGTCTTCGGCCTCGCGACGATCGTTTTCGGGCTTTCGCGCGATTTTGCGCTTTCGATGGTCGCGCTCGCTGTGCTCGGGGCCGCCGACATGATCAGCGTCATCCTGCGAAGTTCGCTCGTGCAGCTCCAGACCCCGGACGAATTGCGCGGCCGGGTCAGCGCCGTCAACGGCCTGTTCATCGGCACCTCCAATCAGCTCGGCGAGTTCGAATCGGGTATCACCGCCTCCTGGCTCGGCATCGTGCCGGCGACCGTCCTCGGCGGCGTGGGCACGGTGCTCATGGTGTTCATCTGGATGCGGCTGTTTCCACCACTTGCGGCATTCGATCGGCTGGAGGCCGTGGGGGCGCCTTCGGCCGAGCCGGATCCGGCTTCATAGGCCGAGCCGAAGCGGGCGCAGCCTTGGTGCGCGAGCGGCGGATTGACCTGGACCGCGGGCCGGTTCAACGCTCAGCGTTCAGCCGGCCGGCCCGTGCCCGCCGACGTCTTCCGCGACCATGACCTCTCTGCCGCCTTCCGCATCCGGCGCCTCCGCGGCGTTCGGCGCCCTCGAAACGCCCTCGGCCCTCACGCCGGACGAGATCGACGCCCGTGCGCGCGAACTGCTCGGACAACTGACCTCGGACGAGAAGCTGGGCCTCATGGATGGCGACACTCCATTCTGGCCGGGCCTCGCCGAAATGATGGCGCCAGGCGGCTACGCCAGCCGGCCCTGGGTTGCGGGAGCGGTGCCACGGCTCGGCATACCGGGCGTGCGTTTTGTCGACGGCCCCCGCGGGATCGTCATGAAGGGCGCCACGACCTTTCCGGTGTCGATGGCCCGCGGGGCGACCTGGGACCCGGACCTAGAGGAGCGGGTGGGGGACGCGATCGGCCGCGAGCTTCGCGCCCTCGGGGGAAACCATTTCGGCGGGGTTTGCATCAACCTCCTGCGCCACCCGGCCTGGGGCCGGGCTCAGGAGACCTATGGCGAGGACCCCCGGCATCTCGGAGCGATGGGCGCGGCCCTGGCCCGCGGAGTGCAGCGCCATGTCATGGCCTGCGTGAAGCATTACGCGCTCAATTCGATGGAGAACGCGCGGTTCAAGATCGACGCAACGATCGGCGCCCGCGCCCTGCACGAGGTTTACCTCGCCCATTTCAAGACGGTGGTGGAGGCCGGCGTCGCCTCCGTCATGAGCGCGTACAACAGCGTGAACGGCGAGTGGTGCGGCCAGAATCGCGCGCTGCTGACCGGCATCCTGAAAGAGCAGTGGGGATTCCAGGGCTTCGTGCTGACCGACTTCATCTTCGGCCTGCGCGATGCCGAAAAGGCGGCGCTGGCCGGGCAGGATCTGGAGATGCCCTTCCGCATGCGATTCCACGGCGAGCTCAAGGCGCTCGTGCACAGCGGGAAGATTCCGCTCGCGCGCGTCGACGATGCGGCTTTTCGCCTTCTTCGCCAGCAGGTGCGCTTTGGCCAAGGACGGGATCCCCGCCACTATACCCGCGAGTCGGTGGGCTGCGCGGAGCACCGGCGGCTGGCGCGGGAGGCGGCGCAGAAGAGCTTCGTGTTGCTGAAGAACGAGGGGAATACCCTCCCATTTGCCGACGTCCGCCGGGTGGCCGTCATCGGGCGCCTGGCCGCGATCCCGAACACGGGGGACGGCGGTTCCAGCAACACGCAGCCCGCTTATGTGGTGACGCCGCTCGAGGGGATGCGCGCCGCATTGGGCGCCACGGCCATCCTGTACGAGGACGGAACCGATCCAGCCCGCGCGGCGCGGACCGCCGCAGGGGCGGACGCAGTCGTGCTCGTCGTCGGCTACACGCACCAGGACGAAGGCGAATACATTCCGCCGGACATGCTGACGAGTTTTGCCGCGGGCTTCCCCAAGCCGACGTCGGAAGATGCGCCTCTCGCCGAGCGGATTCTCGCCCAAACGGACGGGCCTGAAAGCGGCTTCTCGCCGGGCGGCGATCGAAACCGCCTGACCCTTCACCCGCGTGACGAGGAGTTGATCCGGATCGTTGCGGCCGCCAATCCACGCATGTTGGTGGCGGTGATGGCGGGAAGCGCCGTGATCACCGAATCCTGGCGCGATCGTGCGAAGGCGATCCTGATGCTTTGGTATCCCGGGATGGAGGGCGGGCACGCTCTGGCGGACGTGGTTCTCGGGCGGGCGAATCCGGGCGGACGCCTGCCATGCACGTTTCCGAAGCGCCCCGAGGACTTGCCGTTCTTCGATCGGGAAGCCGTGAAAATCACATATGACCTGTGGCATGGCTACCGGAAGCTCGCGCGCGACGGAGCGGAGCCCGCTTTTCCCTTCGGCTTCGGTCTCAGCTATACGACCTGGAAGCACGCGAACCTGAGCCTCGCGAAAACCGAACTGGCCGCCGCCGATACTTTGGAGGCGTCTGTGGACGTGACGAACGCGGGCGCCATGGCAGGCGACGAGGTTGTGCAGCTTTACGTCTCGGCCCAAGGCTCCCGCGTCGATCGTGCAGACCGGGAGCTGAAGGCTTTCGCCCGCGTCTCGCTTGAGCCCGGGGAAACCCGGACGGTGAGGCTGGCGGTGCGCGTTTCCGATCTGGCCTATTACGATGAGACCTTCGGCTGGGTGACCGAGTCCATCGAATACGAGGCGATCGTGGCCCGCCATGCGCACGACGGGAGAGGGCTACGCGCCCGTTTTCGGATCGGCTGATCGAGGCGATCGGTCGCGGAGATCGGCGCCCAAGCCCGAGCACGGGCCATGGATACCGATCGCATGCGGCGTCCGGCCGGATGACCTCTCGACGGCGGATCGGCCGTTTACGGGCCCACGACCGCGGAGGGGAGGCGGTATCGCCCGCTCACGCGAATATCTCGGGAGGAAGCGCCGACGAGGATCCGGAATTCGTCGGCCTGCGCCGTCCATGCATGACGGCCGGGATTGTAATAGGCGAAGGAGCGCCAATCGAGCGGAATGGAGATGACCCGGCTCTCCCCCGGCTTGAGGAATACTCTTTGGAATCCCTTGAGTTCCTTTTCCGGCCGCGGGAGAAGCGGGTGTTCTTCGTGGATGTAAAGCTGCGCGACTTCGGCGCCGGCACGGAGCCCGACGTTTTTGAGGGTGAATCGGGCGGCGAGCGCGGGTCGATTTCCTGAACCGCTCGGCACGAGCTGCAAATCGGAATAGGCGAAGCGCGTATAGGAAAGACCGTAGCCGAAAGGGAAAAGCGGCTCGATGTGCTTCGTATCGAACCAGCGATAACCGACCAGGAGCCCTTCGGCGTAGGGCTCCTCGAGGTCCTTGCCGGGATAGGCTCCGAGCGCGAAGGCGGGCGAGTCACTCAGCCGCCGGGGAAACGTGCAGGGCAGCTTGCCCGACGGATCGACGTCGCCGAAGAGCACGGCGGCGAGCGCGTTCCCCCCTTCCATTCCGGGATACCAGGCGTCGATCAGCGCCGGAACGCGCCTGAGCCATGGGTCCATCGCCACCGGCGCGCCGCCGATGAGGACCACGATCGTCCGCGGGTTGGCCGCCGCGACCCGTTCGATGAGTTCCGCCTGGCCATAGGGCAGATCGAGATTCTTACGGTCGTTGCCCTCGTGCTCGCAGTTCTGGCCGCGGTTCAATCCGCCGACGACGATCGCGACCTCGGCCGAACGAGCGGCCTCCACCGCGCGATCCACCGCCGCGGCGTCCACGCCCGCGCCGTAGCCCGCGGAGTAGGTGACGTTCGCGCGGCGGCCGACCCGCCGGAGAATCCCTTCCAGGGGTGTCACCTCATAGAACGCCTTCACCGCGGAGCTTCCTCCGTCGTGGGCCTGAAGCCGGACGGCGTTTTCGCCAATGACCGCGATGGATCCGATTCGGTCCGGATCGAGCGGCAGGAGCGCCTCCTGGTTTTTCAGCAGGACGATCGCCTCCTCGGCCACCCGGCGGGCGGTCCGCTCGTGGGCCGCCGTGTTGATGGACCCGGCGGGCCGGTGCGGGTCGAGCACGCCGGTCGCCACCATGACCCGAAGGATGCGGCGCACCTTGGCATCCAGCACCGCAACCGGATATTTTCCGCTTCGCAGGCCATTGAGAAACGGCTTCGCCATGTAGAAATCGGAGTAAGGCTTCTGGGTGCCCATTTCGACGTCGAGCCCCCCGTAAACCGCGCCGTCCGTGGTGCGAACGGCGCCCCAATCCGATACCACCAGGCCGCGGAACCCCCATTCTCCCTTCAGGATGCCGTTCAGGAGCGGTCCGTTCTCGCTGCAGGCGACGCCGCGGAACCGGTTGTAGGCGGCCATCACCCCCCAAACCCCTCCTTGCTGCACGGCCGCCCGGAAGGCGGGAAGATAGAGTTCGCGCAGCGCTCGTTCGCTCACGCGGACGTCGATCCCCCAGCGCTCCGTTTCCTGATTGTTGCAGACGAAATGCTTGACGCATGAGGCGACGCCCTGCGCCTGCTCGCCCCGGATGTATCCCACCGCCATGCGGGATGCGAGAAAGGGATCTTCGCCAAGAAACTCCGGATTGCGCCCATCCAGCGGTATGCGCATGAGATTGACGCCGGGCCCGAGCATCATGTCCTTGCCCCGGGCGCGCCCCTCCTGACCGATGACGGCTCCATAGCGGCGCGCGATGGCGGGATCCCATGTGGCCGCGAGCGCGATCTCGTCGGGAAGCCAGGTCGCGAAGTCGTCGGTCCGGCCGGCGACTTTCCAGTGGTGCGGCCCGTCCTGGACCGTCTCCTCGCGCACCCCATGGGGGCCGTCGGAGAATGTGAACGCCTGGATGCCCAGACGCGGAATCGGAGGAAGACCGTAACGCGAATCGGCGTGCACGAGCGACACCTTCTCCGCTAGAGTGAGCCGGTGGAGGAGGTCGTCCACGCGGACCTCAGTCGGACGGGACGGATCGAGGTACGGAACCCGGGACGGAGCGCCGCCCGCGGATCTCAGGAAGGCGACGCCTGCCAGGAAAAAAAACGCAGAACGTGGCTTCATGGGCGCGCGACAGAATGCCCGGCGGGGATTCGGAGCAACCACGAAATATTCCCCCAGCCGCCGGACATAGCCCGGCGCGGTCCGTGCTCCCCACTCGCGGCGAACCGGGCCTCTTAGCGGTCGGCCGCGAGGCTTCGTTAACGCCGGTTGAGGGAGCCCGTTGCTTCACAATGCTTCAGAGTCCGCCCGATGTATCCTTCGCGTTCGTCGTCATTTTCCGCAAATTGCGTTTGCTTGTGAATCCGATCGGACGAGAATGGCCCGTTGATGCCGTACCACATGCCGCTCAATGGCTCGCCCGCGGCCCCCGCCTCGGGCATGAAGGCCGAAACCGGCGGGCATTCCTTTCGCCGTGACGATCGGCTCCGCGCGCCAGGCGTTGGGTCGCACCTCGGTCTCGCGCACAAGGCGACGGGTCTGCATGTAAATCCGATCCAAGCCGGCGAGACCCTCTCGACCTGTGGCGCACCGCGGAGCGCGCGGGGGACGGACCTGTCTTGAGCGATCGCGACGGCGCAAACGGTCCATCGCCTGCCGCGGCCGGTGGATCGCATCCGGAAGCCTTTTCGCTTCCGCTTTTTCTTTTCACCGTCCTGGCCACTTTTGCCGTGCTGGCGGGGCTCCTGCGCCTTCTCCTGCCCGCGGTTTGGAGCGGGCAATGGGCGGCGTCGCCAGCGGCATGGGTGGCGGCTTTCCTGCTCCTCAGCATGCTCAACTGTTTTGTGGAATATTTCTTCCACCGGTACGTGCTTCACACCTCCGCTTTGCCGTTCTTGCGGCTGTTCTACCGCCAGCACACCCTCCACCACGCACTGACCCACATTGTCCGGAAACGCCGGACCGGCGGCGGGGGCTTTTTCTTCGTGGAAAATCGGTTCCCGATCGTGGAGCCCGAGCAAGGCGAGGCGTCGTTCTTTCCCTGGTATTCCTTCGGCGCCTTTGCGCTGATCGTGGCGCCGCTGCTCGGCGCGCTCCAATGGCTCTGGCCGTCATTCCCCTGGTTCCTGGCGGGGTTTGCCGCGCTTGCGCTGTCCCTCCTGCTTTATGAGGTGTTGCACGCGATCAACCACTGGCCCCTGGAGAAATGGCAGCCGCTGATCGAGCATCCGCGCTGGGGCCGGTTCTGGCGGCCGGCCTATTCCTTCCATCTCCGCCACCATGCGGTGCCCGACTGCAATGAATCGATCTCGGGCTGGTTCGGCCTGCCGGTGGCCGACTGGGTTTTTCGCACCTGCGTCATTCCACGGACGGTCTACGCGGACGGCGAGGAGTGGGACGCGGAAGAGTTTCGCCATCCGCGTCCGCGCTGGCCGATCGCCCAGTTGGACGCCTGGTCGGCCCGCCGGGTGGCGGTTCGCCGCGCCGCCGCTGCTGCCGCGCCCGCGCGGCGCTACAGCCGCGGCGAAGAGATCGCCAATTGGGCCGCCCACGGCTTCGGCCTGGGCGTCAGCCTCGCAGGGTTGACCCTCCTGATCGTCTTCGCTTGCCTCCGTGGCGACGCCCGTCTCCTCGTCAGCTTCGGGGTCTTCGGCCTCAGCGTCGTGGCTCTTTCCGCCATGTCGGCCCTGGAACAGGCGTATCGCAATTCCGGATCGAAGCCGGTCTTTCGCAAACTGAAGCATGCGGCCGCCTTTTTCCTGACCGCCTCCACCTTCACCCCTTTCCTGTTCGCCAAGTTTCACGGGCCCTTGGACTGGAGCTTATTCGGGGTGGTATGGGCCGTGAGCGGCGCCGGCGCGCTGCTCTCCTTCGTCTTCGGCAAGGACCGAATCGTGACCGGCTCGGTTTGGGCCTACGTGGGTTTGGGCTGGTTGAGCGTAGGGATCGCAGCCTGCTTTTTCGCCGTCGCGCCGCCCGGGGGCCTCTGGCTTCTCTGCGGCGGCGCAGTCAGCTACCTCGCGGCGCTGGGCTTTTGGCGGTGGCATGGCCTGCCGTATCATCGCACCGCGCGGCAGCTCTTTGTCGTGGGGGGCTATTGCTGCCATCTGCTCGCCGTCCTGCTATTCCTCCTGCCGCACGCCGGGTAGCGGCGTCCGATTGTCCTTGCCAAGGATTTCGGTCCGGCTAGGCTTGGACCTTCGTAATAGCGTTGGATGCAGTGGCTGGTGGATCCTCAGGTGAGCTTTCAGTTCAGGTGATGATTCGAAACCCGATTTCCGGGAACGCGCTGAGAGTCGACGAATCATGCGAAGCAATCATCAATGAACTCCAAACTCTATGTCGGCAATTTGTCGTTTTCCACCACCGAGGCCTCCCTCCGGGATACCTTCGGCCAGTGCGGCAGCGTGACCGACGTTTATATCGCCAGCGACCGCGTCACCGGCCGTCCGCGCGGTTTCGCCTTCGTGACCTTCGCCACGGCGGAGGAAAGCAAGGCCGCGACGGAAAAGCTGAACGGCGTCGATCTTGACGGCCGCCAGATCACCGTCAACGAAGCCCGCCCCAAGGAAGACGCGGGCGGCCGCTCGTTCACCAGCCCGGATCGCCGGGCCGGGGCCTTCCACGAGCGCGGCAACCGGCGCTACTGACCGGGGGTCGACCCATCAGGCGGGCGAGGCGCTTCGGTGCCTCGCCTTTTTTGTGGGGTCGGCAGACCGCACCGCTATGAGAATGAAAGTTTCTCCGCCAGCCTGATAGGGGCGAAGCGCGATGAAAGGCAAAGGCGGCGCCGCGAGGGTCCGCCCGGAAGAGACGTGGCGCAAAACCGCGGTTGACCAACAAGCGTCCGATGCCCGCCCGCCCGGGGGAAGGTCGCCTGGGCGGAACTCCCTCCTACTCGCCGGCCTCCTGGGTGGAGGGCCGCAAAGTTCCCCGGCGAAGCGCGCGCTCCTTGAGCAGGGCAAACAGGATCGGCACCAGGATCATGACGGCGACCGTCGAGGTCAACATGCCGCCGACGATGGGTGCCGCGATCGGTTTCATGACGTCGGAGCCGATGCCCGTTTCCCAGAGGAGCGGTCCGAGGCTCGCGATCACGGCGCAGACCGTCATGAGCTTGGGCCTCAGACGAAGGACGGCCCCGTCGATCGTCGCCGCTTCGATGTCCGCCGGGCCGAGCCGGGTTCCCTGGGCCAGACGGCGATCCATCGCCTCATGCAGGTAGATGACCATCACCACCGCGGTTTCGACCGCGATGCCGAAAAGATCGATATAGCCGACGGCGACCGCGACGCTGAAGTTGTACCCGAGCAGGATTTGCAGGAGCAGCCCTCCGATCAGCGCAAAGGCGGCGGGAAAGAACAGCAGGGCGGCCTCCGCGGTCGAATGGAACGTCATGGTGAGGAGCAGGAAGATGGCGAAGAACACGAGGGGAAGGATCAGCTCGAGCCGCTGTTTGGCTCTCAATTCGAATTTGTATTCCCCGGACCAACTGTAGGTGTAGCCGGCCGGCAGCCGGAGTTTCTCCCGGAGCAGCC
>JBOHXF010000151.1:0-9892 GCA_050737455.1 Opitutaceae bacterium
CGCGTTCGAGATGGGGTGGACGAAATAGTTCAGCAGGCCGCAGAGATGATTTTTGAGCGTGAGGGCGACCTTTTTGATGGGCTCGAGCTTGGAGCGGCGGGCGGCCCCGAACCACTGGCGGAAGAAGGCATGCGGAATCGAATCGATGGCGCACCGGGGATGCCGGTATCCAATGAGCTTCGCGCCGTCTGCGCGGGCCAGTTGCCATGTGTCGGCCCCATCGGCGTGAGGGCAATCGGGGCCGGGGGCGACCGCGCGGCTGACGGGTGCGTCCGGAAAAGTTCGCGAACGGTGGAAAGACCCGCATGGATGAGAACAAATGGGCTCCGAATTCCAGGTCCCTTCATTGTATGAGCGACTCGGTGGGCGGGAGGGGCTGCTCCGCCTCCTGCGGCATTTTTACGCCGATGTCCGTCAGCATGGGCTCATCGGACCCGTGTTCGCATCCAAGATCTCCGACTGGCCGAAGCACCTGGAGACGATCGCCGATTTTTGGTCGGCAGCCACGGGGGGGCCCATGGAGTACGCGGGCGCGATGCCCTGGAAGCACCTTTCGCTGGGGATCGACGAGAGGCATTTCGAAGCCTGGCTCGACCTTTGGAGGCGGCACTGCCGCATCCAATTGAAGCCCCAGGAGGCCGCCGACCTGATCGCGCTCGCCGAGACGGTCGGAATGCGGCTGCGGGGCATCCTGTCGGCGCACGGAGGTCGCGAGCGAATTCTGTAAAGGGGTCACGTCAAGGAGCGATGATATGACCGCCTTCCTGGTCCGGAGGGCGCCGCTTGGATTCCGGCAGATGCCGATTGCCGTGCGGCGCCCGGTTTGCGCAGGCTAGTCTGAGACGCAGATGCCCCCTCCCCTCACCCGCAAAAAGCCGTTGTTCGCGTCATATTCGGAGGCGCTCGACACGGAGTACGTCGTTTACGTCGAGCCGCCGGACGGGCCGCCCGGGCCGCCCGGATATCCGACGGTGATCCTGGTCGACGGGGACTACGCCTTCGATCCGGCGGCGGCCGCTTGCAGGAACCTGCGACGGACGAACCTCATCGCGCCCATCGTCCTGGCTGCGGTGGGCTACGGCCGGCCTTTCGGTCATGCGGGAAACCGCCGCGGGCGCGATTACACACCGGATACCGCTCAGGAGGAGCCGCTGAGCGGCGGAGCGGACCGCTTTCTCGCCCATTTGACGGGGCCGATTTGGGCGGACCTTGCGGACCGATTTTCGTTAAGTCCCGAGCGCCGGGTCGTCGGCGGCCATTCGCTCGGCGGGCTGTTCGCCCTGCACGCGCTTTTCCAGATGAAGCCGTTTTTCTCCGGGGCCATCGTGGGGGCGCCGTCGCTGTGGTGGGCCGACCGCCGGTTCCTGGCCCGGGTGGACCACTTGCGCGACCGAAAGTCCTCCCTGCCCGGGCGGCTCTTTCTCGGCATTGGCGAACGGGACACCGAGTCGATGAAGAAAGATATGGAAGCATTCGAAACCCAATTGGCAGCCCGTCCGTTCACCGGATTGACCCTCACGTCGCTGACGTTGGCCGACCGCGACCACTACGATGTGGCCAAGGACCTCTTTCGCGCGGGGCTGCAAAACCTGCTCCTCTGACGAATAAGCTGGGACCAAGGGACCGTCGACGGCTGGCCCGGAGGGCTTTTGCTTGTCGCAGACCGATCCGATCCACCAGCTTATCCAGGCATGAAAGTCGTCATCGTCGAGGACCACGCGATGATTGGGGGCCTGCTGGCCGAGCTTTGCCGGCGCGACTTCCGATTCGACGTGACCGCGACCGCCGGGCTGGGCGCCGAGGGCCTGGCGGCCGTGCGCCGCTGCCGGCCCGATCTCGTCCTCCTCGACGTATCGCTGCCCGACCTGGACGGCCTCGACATTGCGGAGACGATCCGGCGCGAGCTGCCGGCGACGCGCATTCTTGTCCTTTCCTCGATGCGGGATGCCCGCACCCTCATGCGGCTGCGCGCGCTCGGCGTCCATGGGTTTTTCGACAAGCGCGAGCCAACTTTCGTCCGCCTCGCGGAGGCGATCCGGCGCGTTTCGGAAGGGGGCGCCTATTTCTCGCCGGTCGTGGGCGAAGTGCTGGGATCGCTTCGGGGCGATCCGCACGCGTTTCACCGGCTGCTTTCCGATTACGAGCAGCGGATCCTTGGACTGATAGGCGAATCGAAATCCGACGGTGAAATCGCCGCGTCGCTGGGGGTGAAAGCCTCGACCGTCCAGTCGCGCCGACGCGACATCATGAACAAGCTGGGCATCCACCGGACGCCAAAGCTCATCCGCTTCGCGATCGAAAACGGCTTCGCGCGCCCCGAGCACTTTCGAGCCGGAACCCCGGCAAATCGCGCGCCGGGTCGGCGAGAGCGTCGGGCTTCCGCCCGGTGAGCCGCCGCGCACAACACCTGATGGCGGCCCGGCGGGAGGCGCTCTATCGTCCGAGCGCCGCGTGAAAAACTCCGTCCGATCCCGTCAGAGCCCGTCACCGAAACGCACCCGAACCAAAGCGGGCGCTTCCGTCCGCGGGCCCGGGCGGCCCGCCCGGTCCCGAGGCAAGCCCAAGCGCGCGCGGGGCGAGCGCGCCTCGGCGCTCCCGGCGCAACGACCGCGCCGCACGGTCGCGAAGTCCAAACCGCGGGCCCGCCGCGTAGCCACCAAAAAGGCCCGCGGAGCGCGGGCTGGGGGCGCTTCGGCCGATGGAAAGAGGGCCAAGGCCGCCTCAGACGGCCGCGGTTCGTCCGCTGCGAAAGGACGACCCGTGGGCACCGGAACGCGACCGGGTCCGGGCCGGCGGTTCGACTCCCGGGGTGCCGGCACTTCCGCCGGACGGGTGATGATTCATGGGAACGCGCTCGGCGTCGCCGGACCCGCGGACGAGGATCGGCGTGCCCGTGAAATCGCCCTCGAAGGGGAGCGGGCGCTGGACGGGGAAGCGCTTCGGGCCGCGGACCGCGACTTGCGGGGCGAATCGGGGCCGGCCCTCAGCACCGAGGAGGCCGAGAGCGTCGGCTCCCTTTCGCGGGACCCCAGCGATCCCGCCGTGGATCGCGGAGCACCGGCGCCGATTTTCGAGGGCGACGACGAGAACGACACCGTTGAACGCCTCGTGAGCGAGGGCGTCGAGGAGGCGGACAGCGACCAGCGAATAGCCGCCCACCGGGCGCGTCAGCCGGAATAACACCTGTCGGACGCGCCGAAATGGACGCCGGAGGCGCACCGGCGGATAACCGGGGTCCCCATCGGAGATTCTCCGAATTCCCGTGACATTCGGCACGGGCCGGAAGCATTAAGGTCGGAGACGGCATGCATCTCCAACAGGTTTACCCCTTCGTCGCCGTGACGGCCATCCTGGCCGCCGCGAGCGTATCCTGTACAAACGCCCAGGAGCCGGCGGACTATCCGCCGCCGCCGGGCCATGCAGGGTCGCCGGAAAGCTACGGAGCTCCGCCCCCTCCCCCCGGGGGCGAGGATCCGCTGGCACAGCTTCCGCCGCTGGACCAGCTCGTGGCGCCGGTGGCGCTCTATCCCGATCCGGTCCTCTCCCTTTTGCTCCCAGCCGCCACTTCACCGGCGGACATCCAGTCCGCGGCGAACTACCTGTCTTCGGGCGGCGATCCCAACGATGTCGACTCCGAGCCATGGAGCGACGCGGTCAAGGGCCTCGCCCATTATCCGGGCGTGGTGACCTGGATGGCTCAAAATCCGGAATGGACCGGGCAGCTTGGGGGAGCGTTCGCCGATCAACCGGCCGACGTAATGAACGCCGTTCAGGACCTGCGCCGTCGCGCGCTTGCCGCCGGCACGCTGAGATCCAACGCCGAAATTCAGGTGCTCGAGGACGCCGGGATCGTGCGGATCGTGCCCGCGCAGGCCAACGTGATCTATGTTCCGCAGTACGAGCCGGACGTGGTCTATTTCGGCGGTGAGCCTGGGCCGTACTTCGAGTGGGGATCGCCCTATCCCGCCGGCATCTGGCTTTCGTTCGGTTTCGACTGGGGCGGGCATCGCCTATGGCGCGGGGATTGGTTCGACTACGAACGGAGGCACGGCGGATGGCGCGCGCCGATGCGTTTCGGGCACGGGGCGGTCGGCGGCCGCGAATGGCGTGGGCCAAGCCACGTCCCCCAGGCACGCGGCTACCGTCCCGCCGACGGGCATTATGCGCGGCCCCAAACGATGCGCGGCGCGCCGCAACGGCGGAGCGAGCCGGCAGACCGGGGCGGGCATCGATCCCGCGCCGCGGCGGGCCGGGATGAGCGGGCGAACGACGATCATCAACCCAGCGCTCCCGGCTATACGCCGCGGGATGCGGGCTCGCCCGCGTTTCGGTCGCCTTATCCGCAAGAGCGGACCGGCCGCCGCGAAATGTCCGGAGAAATGACACGGGAGAAGCCGGCTCACGGCGGCTCGGAGCGATATGCGCCGCACTCACCCCCCGTGGACCGAGGTGGCCGCAGCGGAACCCAAACCCGCAAACCGAAGGGAAAGTCGGCGCGGGGACATGTGGAGCGCCGCCGCCATCCAGACGATCAAAAGCCTCAAGGTCAATAGGATAGAATTTCGGCCTCTCCGGACGTTTTTTTGGATTCAGAGGGTGCGCCGAGGAGCCGATAAGTGGGGTGGTGCAGACGACTTCAGCCGCGCTTGACCGGGATCTCCTGAGCCCGGAGGACATCGTTCGGGACCTCGGCCACCTGCCCTCAAGTCCAAAGGTGTTGCCACGCCTCCTGGATGTGCTTCGCGACGACCGCGCCTCGTTGGACGACGTGGTGAGCCTGATCCGGGTGGACGCCGGAATGGCCGCGCGGGTCCTGCAGATCGGCGGCAGCGCCTACTACACGACGAGCCAAGCCGCGCGCTGCGTGACGATGGAGGACGCCGTACACCGGGTGGGCCTCGTCAAGGTGTACGAACTGGTCGCGTACGCAGCCACCTCGCAACTGCTCATGCGGACCCTGCGCGCCTATGGGCTCGATCCGGACGCCGTCTGGCAGATGTCCGTCACGGGGGCGCTGGCGGCGGAGCGCTTGGCCTCGCGGATCGGCGGCGATTTTCAGCATGCCTATACGATCGGCCTGCTTCACGGAGTGGGCCTCATCGCGATCGACGCCTGGCTGACAGCGGGCGAATCATCGATCGAATTCGGGTGGTCGGGCTTGCCGGAGGAAACCACCGCCGCGGAGAAAAAAAATCTCGGATTCAACAACGCCGCGGTCGCCGCCGCCCTTCTGCGGGCCTGGGGATTTCCGAGCCAGATCACCGAACCGGTGCGCTGGCAGTACGCCCCGGCGTTCGCAAGCGGCCACCGCCGCATGGCGTCGATTCTCCACGCGGCCAAATGGCTTCGCGACGCCGTGCACACCCCGCCGGACAGGGCCCTGCCGCCCGCGCCTGAAAAGGCCGTGCTGGACCTGATCCCCTTCGAGGCGGCCGATCTCGAGGTTCTGATTGATGAAGTGAAGGACGGGGTCCTGCGGGCGAGCCTGCTTCTGGCGGAGCCGGAAGACGACGGGTCTCCATCGATGTTCTGATCTCGAAGTTCAACGGCGACGGGTAAGCGCTCTCGGTTGCCCACCGAGCGATCCGACTTCCCCGTGGCGATGGCCTTGAACTTTCCGCGATGCGCACGGCAACTTCGTCATGCCAGGCGCCGCGGCCAAGCACTAACGGCTTGCTTGCCGCCGCGGGTTTTGCATGGTCGCGGCTGTGAAGCGGCGTCGGAAGGAACGGAGGGAACCGAAGCGACCGGCGGCGGAGCCGGTTTCGCCGCCGCCTCGGAGTCCTCCTCCGGAAAGCACGGCGGTTCCCTTTCCAGGGCGGCACCCCCATCTCGCCCGGCTTATCTTCGTCGCGATGTGGCTGTACGTGGCCGCGCTTTGGCTTCTCGCGCTGGATCAGGTTTTCAATTGGGGCATTTTCGGTCCGAAAATGCCGCCGATGTAGCCGCATGCGGCAAGTCAGAGGAGCGGGCTGAGGAGATTGGCGGCGGATTCGAGGCACTTCTCGAAGAGCGAGCGCTGGCTCAGTTCCGCGGGCCGTACCTCTTGGCTCCGGGACAAACCTTCTTCGAAAAGCGCGCCAAAGGTCCGGTTCAATTCGCGCGAGGCGAGAAAGCAGGCGAGCTCAAAATTGAGGCGGAAGCTCCGCGTGTCCACATTCGCGCTGCCGATCACCGCAAGCTCGTCGTCCACGAGCAGGTTCTTCGTGTGCTGGAAGCGCGGAAGATATTCGAAGACCCGGACGCCCGCTTGCAGCAGCGGCTCGTAGCACGAGCGGGAGGCGAGCGTCACCAAGCGCACGTCGTTGCGCCGCGGGGCGAGGATGCGCACGTCCACGCCCCTCATCGCGGCGGCGCGTAGCGCGTCCAGCACCGACGCATCGGGCACGAAATACGGGGTGGTGAGCCAAATCCGGCGACGAGCGCTCATGATCGCCATGAAAAAGCCGTCGTGCACGCGCCGCTCCATGCGATCCGGGCCGCTCGCGATCACGACGCAGACGGCGCGCGGGTGCGGGGGGCCGGGCTCCTCGTGTCCAGGCAGATCGTCGAGGCTCCGGTTTGTGGCGAAAAACCAGTCCTCCTGGAAAACCTCGTCCAGGCTCCGGAGCGCGGGGCCGCTCAGCCGGATGCACTGGTCGGACCAGTCGCGCTCGTATTCGCGGCCGATGTTCATGCCTCCGGTGAAGGCCCAGCGGCCGTCCACGAGCAGCAGCTTGCGGTGGTTGCGAAAATTGAACGTGGGCGCCCAGGGCCGGAAGCTTGCCGGCAGGAATCCGGCGACCTCGGCGCCGGCCGCGCGCAGCGGCTTCGCCAGCAGGCGCAAAAACCCGCGGCTCCCCACTTCGTCCACCAGAATGCGCACCGCCACGCCCGCGCGGGCCCGGGCTGCCAGCGCCGCGGCGATGCGCCTCCCGGTTTCGTCCGGCTGCCAGATATAATAGAGCGCGCGGATTTCGGTCCGCGCCTGCGCGATGGCCGCCTCGAAGGCGGCATACGCTTCGGCGCCGTCGGCGAATACCTGGACACCCGTCGCCTCAGCCGGCGGGAAAACCCCCTGCGTTCGGCGCTGGTCGCCCTGAAGCGCGAATGGGAGGACCTCGCGGAAGATTTGGGGAACTTCCTGGGGGTGCGGCGGCAATTCGGGATGCTCCGCGTCCATCCGTCGGCGCGTCCGTTTGCGTTTGCGAGCCGGGCGTTGAAGGTGCGTCCGCCCGAGCAGCCACCATGCCAGCAGGCCTCCCAGCGGAATCGCGAGGAGCACGAGAATCCAGCTCAGCGCCGCCAAGGGGCGCCGGCTTCGGCGCACGAGCACCGAAGGAATCGTGGCGACCGAAAGCAGGTCCGCCCCGAGAACGATCCAATCCCGCGCGGGGAACGGGAAGCCCGCCCGAAGGAGCAGGTTCAGCAGCGAGTACACGAGTAAGGATCGGCGACGAAGGCGGCGCCTCCGGGGGAAGCCGGCCAGCGCATCAATGGGGCGCCGTGGGCTCCGCCGGCAGCCAACCGGCCGGCTTTCGCCCGCGGCGGACGAGGGCATGCCAGGCTCCCGGCGCAGGCCTCGCGTGCCAAGCCATTTCTTCGCCGGTCTTCCGGACGATCTTCGGATGTCCCAGAAGGCTCCCATGAGCGTCTTTCTTGGTTTCCGGATGAGTCGGTGCCGGTCGGATGCGGGATTCGGCCCCACCCCGGCCACCGGCTCGGTCCCGGTCGTCCGGACCTTGAGGCCGCGTTCAGGGCCCTGGGTTAGGCCGCCAAAACCCGGCCACGCAAAGATTGACTGCACGGCCCTTCCCGGTAACCTCGTTGCATGGCAAGGCCAGCTTCGATCGCCGTTGTGGTCGTCCTAGCCGGCCTGTGCGCAATTGCCGCCTGGCAGGAAATTCAGGTGGGCCGGCTTCGGGAAGAGTTGGTCCGGCAAACAGACGCCCTGGCTGACTCCGGCGAACGCATCGCGACCCTTTCCGGACAGCTCGCCCTCGCCAAGAAGGCCGAGTCCGCGCTAAGCGCCCGCCTGACGAATGTGGGAGCCGCCGGCGCGGCGGACGCCGGGTTCCGGGCGCTCCTGGCCGACTTCGATCAGACTTGCGCCGATGCGCGCGATGCCGCCAGCGAGCATGGGTTTTCCGATGGCAGTTCCGGGATGGATCTGGCGATCGCGGAAGCAACATCCGGGATGATGCGCCGGCTCGCCGGGTATGTCGGAGCCCCCGCGGCCGAACGCATGTTGCAGACGGCGTTGGTGGACGACTGGGCGCGTTCGCCGGCGGCCATCCCGGCGACGCCGCCTTTCGCCGAGGCCCCTCGCGCGGTAGCCGCCGCAATGCCGCCGCAGGAGTCGATTTCCGTAATCGTCCCCGCCGCGTTGGCACCCGGCGCGCAGGAGGTAGCGCTCGCGACCCAGGAGGCCGCCGCGCAAGCGGCCGCCCAATCGGCCCCACCCGAATCACCGTCCGATATTGCGGCTTACGCCGTTCCGTTTTATTCCGTCGGTCCCGTCGCGGCCGCCGCCCGTCAACATCGCCGCGATTACCGGGCGCAGGGGCGCGGCGCGAGGAATTCGCTCGCGGCGGTGCGTGATTTCGCCGCGTCAGCGGGCATCCCGGTCAATATTCCGGGAGCGAGGCGCGCCGGAGCGGCGTCCTATTGAGCGGTCTTGGCGGCGGGTTTTTCCGATAAGCAATCCCCGTGGGATTCGTTCTGAAGAAATGCGTCGAGTTCTGGCTGATGCCGCTGCCGTTCTGCCTGCTCCTGCTCGTCTTCGGGCTGGGTCTCGCCTGGCGCGGCCGGCGCCGCGGCGGCTGGATCCTCGTCGCCGTCGCCACGGCCCTCCTATTCGTGTTCGGGAACGTCGACGTGAGCACGCGGCTGGTCCTTCCGCTTGAGCGGCGGTACCCGCCGGTCGCCGACGGGAGAGCCTCCGGTGGCCTCGCCGCCTGCCATGCCATCGTGGTCCTCGGGTCCGGCAACGGGGACGACCCCGGGCTATCGGCCACGAACCGGCTTTCGTCCACGGCCCTCGCCAGGATGACCGAAGGCGTGCGGCTGCTTCGCCTGATCCCGGGCGCGGAGCTCATCGTGAGCGGGCCGGCGGTCGGCCGAAATCCCAGCCACGCGTCGGTGCTCGAAGCGGCTGCGGTTTCGCTCGGGGTTCCGGCCGCGCGGATCCGGCGGATCGAAATGGCTCGGGACACCGAGGAGGAGGCCCTGGCCGTGCGCGCCCTGGTCGGGGCCGCGCGCGTCGCGCTCGTCACCTCCGCGGCGCACATGCCCCGGGCGGTCGCGCTCTTTCGGCATGCGGGCGTCGCCTGCGTCCCCTGTCCGACCGACTTCACCGCCCGTTCCAATAGGGATTTCCGGCTGAGCGAGCTCTTCAACGAGGATCCGGAGTCGCTGGAGCGCAGCACCATCGCGGTGCGCGAGCGGCTTGGCATAGCCTGGGAACGCCTCCGGGGCCAGGCCGATTGACCGCTGCGCGCGATTAACCTTCACCCCGGCCGGGGCTTTTCGTTTCCTGGCCCTCATGTTCTCCCTCAAGAAGCTCCTGGGCAAGGACGAGCGGTTCTTCGATCTGCTGGAAGCCGGCGCGGACGAGGCGGAGGCGAGCGTCCATCTGTTCCGGAAGTATCTCACCGACCTCGCGGAAGGCCGGCCGGCGGCGGGCGCCGACGAAATGACCCAGGCGCGCAGGAAAGAAAAGCGCATCCGCTCCGACATGGTCGAGGCGCTGGGGCGGACCTTCGTGACGCCGCTGGACCGGGAGGACATCGAATCGCTTTCGTTCGCGCTGTATCGCATCCCGAAACAGGTCGAGAAGATCGTCGAACGGCTTTCGATCGTGCCCGACAGGCTGCCCCTGGACGGGTTCCGCCGCCAGGTGGAACTCCTCGAC